>JAUWTE010000071.1 GCA_030609765.1 Acidobacteriota bacterium | reverse complement strand
CGTTCGTGTCCCTCGGCTCGCAGTTTTGCCGCCGGCTTCCTTCAGACCGCCCCTCGCGGGTTGGCCCTTGCCTTGAGCTAGCAGTTGGCGCCAACATGGTTGACGGTGGTCCTCCTGCAGGGGACTCTCACCCCATAAGTCCACGCCCATGCCGGGCGTACACAACCTGCTGCAGCGGATGGATCTGTCCTGTCACGGGCCCTGCTTCGCAGGCCCCGCGCCAGGCCAGCCCACCGCTGAGCAGTGCGTTGGTGCGCCAAGCGAAGCTTGGCGCCTCTTGCAGGGTGGGAGTCCCTGCCGAGTAAGGTCTAGCCAACCGCTCGTCCCGAGTGTTGCGGGGGTTAGGAGGTCCGCCTTACCGAACGAAGCACCTGAAGCGTACACAGGGAACCATGTAGGCGGTAGGGGAGACCGCACTCCCTGAAGCTTGACACAGCCTCGTAATAGCAGAAGCAGGCGGCCACGGTGTTAACGTGCCGGAAGCCAACACGAAGGGACCGTCATGGCGAGGTCCCGGAGGGTCTGCCGGGGTCCACGAAGAGCGCGGCATGCATGGAGAGAGGCGTCAGGAACTTGGGAGACCCGAGCGGCTCCCGGAGCGATCCGGGTAGGCCTTGCCGAAAGGGAGGCTGAGGGCCCCTCGGGAGTCAGATTCACTGATAGTACTCAGAGGGCGGGAGAGCCGTCCACAGGGGGAAGCGGTGAACAGGGGTTCGCAGCCTGCAAAGGAAACAGCCGCCGGGCACGACGGACCGGACGTAGTGCTGTCAACCTCCCTGCAGGGGATAGCGGACAAGGCGAAGAGGGAACCGAAGCACCGGTTCCGCAACCTGTACGGGATGCTCAACGAGGCTAACCTGCTGGAGAGCTGGCGCTGGGTGCGGAAGAATGCAGCCAGCGGGGTGGACGGAGTCAGCGCGCGGGAGTATGAGCGCGAGCTGACGTCGAACATCCGAAGCCTTGTGGAGCGCCTGAAAGGGAAACGGTACCGGGCGCGGCTGGTGCGTCGGAAGTGGATTCCGAAAGGGAACGGGAAAGAACGTCCCTTAGGGATTCCGACGGTCAACGTCAACTACACTTGATCCCAGAGCGCTTTCGGACTGGGCCGAGATCATTCATCCGTTCCATCCGTTACGGGGCCAGAAGTTTCCCATCCTGAAGTCGAGGAAATACGCGCAGCGCGAGCTTCTGTCCCTGGTAGGCTCCCACAGGGGGACGATTGTCGTTCCTCGAGAGTGGACCGACCAGGCCGATCCGAACCCCTACTCAACCCTGAAGATGCCTCCACCGATTCTGTCCTACGAGTGTCTGTGCTCTATTCGCGACCTCGTCAATGCCATTCGTAGCAGGTCTCGGGCATCAAGGAGAGGATGACTCATGTTTGGGGTTGACAGAATGTCGGACCAGTTATATACGTGGTCTGATGAAGAGCACAAATTCAACGACGACGTTGCGCCGCCGCCGCGCCACTCTGCTACGTCGGCTGCGATCCCTGAAGCCGGAGTTCCTGAGGGGCTCGCTGATCGAGCGCTACAAGAGGTGCGGCAAGGCCGGCTGCAAGTGCGCGCATGGCCGGGGGCACGGTCCCAAGTATTACCTGTCGCTAAGTATTCCTGGGGGGCGGCCGGAGATGGAGTACGTGCCGCAGGACTATGTAGAGCAGGTCGAGGATTATCTTGCAAACCACTCAACGGCTCGCAGGCTGTTGGAGGAGATCTGCGAGATCAACCGCGAGCTGCTGAGACGGAGGGAGGCGTTGTAGCTGCTGGTCATGAACCCTACGTCTTCAGAGAATGTCCTACGTCTCGTGGATTCTTCGGCTGCGGGCGTCCTCGTGGCCAATATGATTCAGGACTTTCTTTGTGTTGCCGCAGGTGTGGGGAGGATCAGCGATGGTAACGAAGATCCAGAATCGTCACCTGGAGAAACCGGCGTACGTTTACCTGAGACAATCGACGATGGGGCAGGTGCGCCATCACCGGGAGAGCACCGAGCGTCAATACGCCCTCAGGGACAAAGCCGAGAGCCTGGGCTGGCGGGCGGACATGATCAGGATACTGGACGGGGATCTGGGATTGTCGGGCACCCGGACGGACCAACGCGAGGATTTCAAGACGCTGGTTGCCGATGTTTCGATGAACCAGGTTGGGGCGGTGTTCTCTCTGGAAGCCTCACGTCTTTCCCGTTCGAACACGGACTGGCACCGTCTTCTGGAGCTCTGCTCGCTAACCAAGACACTGATTCTCGACGAGGATGGTTGCTACGATCCGTCGGACTTCAACGATCAACTTTTGCTGGGCCTGAAGGGAACCATGTCACAGGCCCAGCTTCATTTCATGCGCGCTCGCCTCCTGGGCGGCAAACTCAACAAGGCAAGGAAGGGCGAATTGCGCTGTCCGTTGCCCATAGGTTACGTTTATGACGAGGAGGGCAAGACGATCATCGACCCTGACCTCGAGGTTCAGGGTGCGATCCGGCGTTTGTTTGACGCGTTCCGAGAGGTTGGCAGCGCCTACGGAGTCGTGCATCTCTTCGGACGGGACCAGTTGAGGTTCCCCAAGCGTGCGTATGGGGGTGCTTGGGATGGCAAGTTGGTTTGGGGGAACCTGGTACATGGCCGGGTACGGGACGTGCTCCGCAATCCCGGGTATGCCGGCGCCTACGTCTACGGTCATTACAGCTACGAGAAGACGATAGCCGAAGATGGCCAGATCAAATCGAAGATCATTGAGAAGCCCATCGACCAATGGGAGGTACTGATCAGGGATCACCATGTAGGCTATGTGACGTGGGAGGAGTATTTGGAGAACCGTCGGGTGCTGGCCAAGAATCAGACGAATGCAAAGGGCTGTCTGCTTCCGGGGCCAGCACGGGAGGGGCTGGCTTTGCTGCAAGGGCTTTTGATCTGTGCCGATTGCGGTCGTAAGATCTACATCCGTTACACGGGGAACGGCGGGACCTATCCCTGTTATCAGTGTACGTGGCGCAAGCGTGACGGTCTCTCACACAAACACTGCATTTCGATACCCTGCCGCGTCTTAGATGAGGCCGTATCCGCACGTGTCGTCGAAGTACTTCAGCCATCTCAAATCAACGTCGCCGTGCGAGCATTTGAAGAGCTTGAGCGGCGGACCGGGGCGATTGATCGTCAATGGCAACTGCGAATCCAGCGTGCGGAATACGAGGCACAACTTGCCCAACGGCGTTACGAGGAGGTGGACCCATCGAATCGGCTTGTCGCCTCGACGCTTGAAAAGCGCTGGAACGATGCTCTCGTGGGCTTGGAAGCCGTCCGTCAGCAGTACGAGGAGCAACAGAAGATCGCGGGGTTGTCTGATATCGCGCGACGCAAATCGGAGATTCTCTCCTTGGGCAGAGATCTCCCTCGACTTTGGAAATGGAAAACGACGAAAGACAAGGACAGGAAGCGGATCCTTCGCCTGTTGCTCAAGGACATCACAGTCAAGAAGGCGGCAGAGGAGAAGGAACATAGGGCATTGTATCCTATCTCTCTCGCTACCCATCCTCGAAATCGGTCCCGGCACCCGTCCGCAGCCCCAGTGGAGACGCCCGTACACCCACGATAGCCTCCCATCTCCACCTCGGCGCCCCAGCCCCCGTCAACTGCCGACCACCGACCTGCCAAGTGGCCTGGCACGCCCCGGCGGCGCCGCGCTCCGGGCATACCTCCCCCCCACCACCCACGAACTGGGCTGAACCCGACTCGCCACGCGCGCCACCGGCCCGCACATTCCGATCTCGGTGAGCTGGTGGAGACGTCGCGCGCCTTGAGGATGCTCCCTACGCGATTTCCTCCACCGGCCCGGCAGCTCCCGCCGGAGGCCCACGCTCCTCGAAGGGGTCCCGCCCACCCCTGTGCGCGATGTGCTTCAGGATCTTGTCGATCACCTCGGGTTCCGTGATCACACTGACCACCTTCATCTCCGCCCCGCATTGGGGACACAGAAGAGGGTCAGCCTCGAAGATCTTGTGCAGCAGCCGCGCCCAGCTGGGCCGCGGGCGGCGATACGCCGCCTGATCGCCTCCGTCCTTCTGCGCGCTTCGCAGCGCCTTGCGTTTCCGGTTCGAATAGGCGCCGTAGTAGCGAGCCAGATGTTGTCGCGGCGCCGGGATCTGCTGCACCGCCGCATGGATCCAGTCCAGGGGATCGAGCCTCAGCTCCGTCTTCCCGGTTCTCGGATCCGGTGGCGTTGCGACGCGCACCTGCCCCTCGGGCGTCAGGCGCACGTCCTTCTGCGGCATGGGTACGCGTACGATGTAGCGCCCCAAACGCTCCAGATGCTCGGGCTCGGTCGGGTAGATCCGCGGCCCGGCATAGACAGAGAACCCGGAGTGAACCCAGCCGAGCAGATTGTCCCGAAACTCCTCCGACAGCCGTTCGGCCCGGCTCAGCCGCGTGAGGACCAGGCGCCGGAAGAGCTCTTCGATCGCGTCCGTGTTCACCGGACCGACCGGCAGAAACTCCCCATCCCGCTTGAACGCGCCCTGGGTCACAAGGGCGTGGATGTGGGGGTGAAAGTTCGCCGCGAAGGAACCGAACGTCTGGATCGAGGCGACGAATCCCGGCACCACTGTCCGGTCCTCGAGATAGGCACCATACGCTCGCCGCACCGCCTCGTACGCGCAGCGCGACAGCAGTCCCAGCAGCCGGCGCTCGCGCGCGAACAGCCCCCGCAAGGCCCGCGGGATGGTGAAGACCAGGTGGCGATGCACAACGGGGCGTGCGATCTCTTCGGTCAGCTTCTCGGCAAACAGCGCCGCACGCTTTGCCTGACAACTGGGACAGAAGTTCCTGGTCTGACAGGAGAAGGCGAGTAAATGCTCGCTGCCACAACTCGGGCACCGGATCCGGGCAAACCCATTGAAGAACCGACCACAATCCAGATAGGCCTCGACGACCCGAGTCACGACAGGCCTCAGTGGTCCGCTGCGGTGTTCGAAGCGCTCCTCGTAGGTCCCCACGTACTCCTCGAAATGACACTCGAAGACCCGATAGAACCCCGTGCGCTCGGGATGGCGGGGGCGGTAGATGGGTCTCGCTTCGCCGACGGTCCACGGAGCAGGGGAGCTCGGCCCCAGGGAGATATCGCCGGCGCGAGTGTCGCCTGTCGTCCCGATTCGCGAAGGGCAAGCAAGCCCCGCGGTTGTCTCCGGCGCGCGACCCACAGCCGATCCCCCTCAGGGGGCCGCGCCATGGTCCCGGCGTCGTGGCCTGAATCTCAGGCTGGATCCTGGGAATCTCGGACATCAGGAACCCGCGGCCCCCGAAGGAAGCACGTAAGCACCGAGCGTGCCAGGGGTGGGCCGGCCCGTCACGTGAGTTCGTCCAGAGAAGGATCCAGGTCCGCCACCCCGCCGAGGGAAACGCGCCGGGGCGGCTCTATGTCCAATGGGCCCCTACCCGAGCTCCAGCATCCGATCGACCGCCTTCCGGGCCCGGTCGATCACATCCGCGGGCACATCGATCACGTAGCGATTCTCTCGGAGAGAGGCGATCGTCTGCGGCAGGGTGATCTCCTTCATGTGGGGGCAGCGCTGGCTGCAGAGCCGGAGGAGATCCTTGTCGGGGTTCTCGGCCAGGATGTTGTCGCCCATGCTGCACTCGGTGAGCAGCAGGAAGCGCGGGGCGTCAGATTCGCGCACCTTGGCGATCATTGCCTTCGTGCCCCCGGAGAAGTCGGAGGGTGCATAGGGCAACCAGAGTTCCACGCGAAGGCAAAGGGAGATCGTCCACCTTAGCCAAGCCGCCAAGCTGTCCAATGAATGGGGACCACCTCTCAGCGAACACCGAAGATCTCATCGGGTTCATCGGTGTGAGCCGGCGACTCTGTTAACTCCAGGAGGCGTCTTCTGTGGGTTCCTGACCCGAGATGATCTGCTTCAAGAGTGGAACTGCGTAGAGCGGGATGTTGCAGATCTTGCCGTCCTTCTTGAGATTGAGGAGATTGGTCCGCACGAGGAGGTCGGGCGAATACTGCTGGTCGTAGGATCGCAAGCTCTTGCTCTTGGGATTCAGACCTGCCTTCACTTCGAGCGGAACGATCCGATCCTCCAATTCGCAAAGGAAGTCCAACTCGGCTTTTCCCCCTTTGCTCCGCCAATAGAACAACGGGTGATCAACGGCGGTGAGCTGCTGCGCGACATAGCTCTCTACGAACGCGCCTTCATACTCGTTGAAGAGCCTCTCCCCCTGCGCCATCAGACGGGCGGGCACCCTCGCCATTGCTCCAAGGAGCCCGACATCCAAGGCGTACGCTTTGAAGGAGCTCCGATCCGCATAGTGTGCAAGCGGATGCCTGCTCGTCTCCACGGCAAGCGCGCGATGGATCAGGCCAGCGTCCTCCAGCCAGATCAGGGCGTTCTCGTACTCGCGGGCTCGCGCTCCCTTCTTGACAGCCGAGAACACGAATCTCCTGTTCTCCCGGGCAAGATGTTTCGGGATCGACTCCCAGATGAGGGTGAGCTTCGGGATGTCCGAGGTGGGGGCATGCTTCGCGAAGTCGAGGACATAGGACTTGATGATCTCGTGATGGACTTCCCGGGCCGCATCCGCCTCTCGAGACTCGGCGAATACCTTCACAGCCTCGGGCATCCCTCCGATGAAGTGGTAGATCCGGAGCAGGTCGATCAAGCGGCGGTGGAACGCCTCGTTCAGCGGACGGAGATCCGTCGTTTCCTCGAGCAGAACCCGATACCGGGACTCTCCCATGGCGTCGAGGAACTCCAGGAATGTCATGGGATGGAGGTAAAGGAAGTTCACCTTACCCACGGGAAACGAGCCGGGACTCGAGAGCTTGATCCCGAGCAGGGATCCCGCCGCCGCGATGTGGTACCCGCCAGCATGCTCCTGGAGGTACTTGAGGGAACCGAGCGCCGCGTTGGAGGTTTGGATCTCGTCGAGAATGACGAGATCGACCTCCGGCCGGATCGCCCGGCCCGTGTAGGTCGCCAGATCGGCCATAACCCGATCTGGATCCAGATCGCTATCGAATAGGCGGCCCAGGGCCGGATCCTCCTCGAAGTTGCAGTAGACGACTCTCTCGTACTCGCTTCGCCCGAACTCATTCAACAGAAATGTCTTACCGGACTGACGGGCACCTTGCAGGAGAAGCGGTTTGCGGCGCGGCGATGACTTCCAGGCGAGCAGTCGATCATAGAGGTCCCTTTTCATGCTGGAACAATGACTGGACGGGAGTGGGTGGTCAAGTATTTTCGAGCATTATTCGTGATTCTTATCACGATGTTAGGCCGAATAATGTGAGATTCCTCACGTTCATGTCCAAACGACAGCTCGGTCACCCCCGTGGTCCGCGAAAAAGCCGTAGTTCCCTGCGGTCAGGCAACTCCCACCCGGCAATCCTCGGGAGTTCGCACTCCGTCCCGGCCGCCCCCCGGACAGGACGGATTACGAACGTTCTCCAATTCCTGGAGCCTGCCTGCGCTGCTAACGCCTTCAAACCAAATCAGTTCGGGCCTCATTGGCTGCATCTGCAAGTGATGTACTCTACCTAAATGGTTCTTTACTTGCCCTCTCCGGACCAGGATAGTACACTGAAATGGTTCTATATTCGGTCTCGTGACAGAGGTGGTCGAGTCTCGTCGGTCCTCGACCTCTCAGTGGCCGTTGAATCACTCGGCAGGGAAGCCAGACAGAGGTTGTCCGGGAAATCCCGGTCAATCACGACTGGGGCGAATGAATCGGCTACAGGGAGATACCCGATGTCTCACGATGAAGTTACCCTCCCGTCCGAGGATCGAGGTTCCCACCCCGGACCCGCACGGATCGGCCGCTTCGTACTGCGACGTATCATTGCCTCAGGGGGCATGGGCACCGTTTACGAGGCGATTCAAGATCACCCCCGGCGACCCGTAGCGATCAAGGTCATGAAGAAGGGGGTGACCTCCAGCTCCGCCTTGCGGAGGTTCGAGTTCGAGGTGCAGCTTCTTGGTCGTCTACGCCATCCTGGAGTTGCCGAGGTTTACGAGGCGGGCACGCACGACGACGGCTCGGGTCCCGTGCCGTACTTCGCCATGGAGTATGTGCCGAACGCGAGTTCGATCACTGTCTTTGCGGATGCCAAGAACTTCGACTCTCGCGCGCGGCTGCGGCTTTTCGCCCAGATCTGCGACGCAGTGCAGCACGGCCACCAGAAAGGGATCGTGCACCGCGATCTCAAGCCCGACAACATCATCGTGGGACCCGATGGCCAGCCGAAGATCATCGATTTCGGCGTGGCGCGGGCGACCGATTCCGACCTCGCCTTCGCCACGCAGCAGACGCACGTCGGCCAGCTCGTAGGCACCCTCCAATACATGAGTCCGGAACAGGTCGACGCCGATCCGCACGACATCGATATCCGCTCCGATGTCTACTCGCTCGGCATCATCCTCTACGAACTCCTGGTCGGTCATCTACCGTATGACGTAGCGGACATTCCCACATTGGAGGCTCTGCGCCGGATTCGCGAGGAATCCCCGGCGCGGCTCGGTAGTGCCGATCGTCGCTTGGCGGGCGATGTCGAGACGATCGTCCATAAGGCAATGGAGAAGGACCGCGAGCGGCGCTACCAATCGGCGGGCGAGCTGGCGGCCGACGTCCGCCGCAACCTGGATCGCCAGCCGATCACGGCCCGTCCACCCACGTTCTTCTACACCCTCAGCGTGTTCGGGAGGCGAAATCGCGCGCTTGTCAGCTCTCTCGCCGCCGTGTTCGCCGTGCTCGTTCTAGGGGTCGCGACCAGCACAACACTCTACTTGCGCGCCGAGTCCCAGCGTGTCGAGGCGGAGCGCCAAGCCGAGCGCGCACTGAATGCGATCGGGTTCGTGAACGACATGGTCATGTCGGCGAATCCCGTATGT
This sequence comes from Acidobacteriota bacterium, assembly GCA_030609765.1. GTDB lineage: Bacteria > Acidobacteriota > UBA890 > UBA890 > UBA890 > CALAKE01. Next base: position 1,323 of record JAUWTE010000071.1, on the reverse strand, counting down.
GTTGGTGAGGAGGTGATGATTGCTGACCTCTTGGACCGGTATGGCGAGCGGGTAGGGGAAGCGTTCCCCGACGATCCGGAGATCGAGGCGACGATCCGGAGATCGATCGGCGACTGCTATACATTCCTCGATCTGTATGAAAAGGGAGGGAAGGCCGAGAGCTACAAGCAGGCCGCACGAACCCACATGCGGATGGCGGTCGATCTCCGCCGTCGCGCCCATGGCCCGGAACACCCGGAGGTTCTGGATGCCATGGAGACGTATGCCTCCCTCTTACACAGACAGGGGAAGAGCCAAGATGCTGAGGCGATTTGCCGGGATGTTCTGACGATCCGCAAGAACACGCTGGGGAACAACGATCCGGCCACGATCTTGACGCAAGAGAAGATCGCTCTGATGCTCGAGGAGCAGGGTCGCTACGAGGAAGCGGAACGGATCACAAGGGAAGTGCTGGAGAGACGGCGGGAGATTCTCGGGGAGGAGGATCCCGAGACGCTCGACACCATGAGCCTGCTCGTCGATATCCTTCATGGTCGAGGTGAGCTAGAAGCTGCGGAGGCTCTCGCGCGAACGGTTCATGCGACCCGGATCCGAATCTCGGGAGAAGATGACCGGGAGACCCGCAGTACGCGACGAAGCCTCGCTGGGATCCTCCTGGCGGAGGGTAAGGTGGAAGATGCTCGAAGGCTATACGGGAACCGGATGCTCCCGGAAGCGATGAGCGTGGATCGCTGGCTGCAGGGGAAGTCGAATCCGGAAGCGGGACCGCTGACGATGATCGTGGCCCTGGAATCTTGGTGCCCATACTCCGCCAAAGAGATGCCAAGGCTACAGGAGATCTACGAAGCCTACCGGGACAACGGACTCGAGATGATCGGATTGACGCTGATATCCAACAACTCCACGGAGGAGAAATTCCAAGCGTTCCTTCAGGAGTACGGAGTGACCTTTCCGATCGCCAAGGTGACTGAAGATGTCCCGGACGTTCTCTATCCAGGGGGCGTCCCCCACGCGGTGGTCGCCCAGGGGACGACGATCGTGTGGAAGGGTCATCCCGGGAACATCCCGCGCGACGCCTTTGAGGGCTTACTGGCAGCGCGGTAGATCGGTGTGCTCGGACAATACCCTGACCCCGCAAAGGGATCCGAAGGATCGCTGCACAACGTTCACGCTCAACAAATCGTCATTATCGCCCTTGTGTGGTCAGCTGTCAGTGTCACCGGTCAATCACGTGCGGCCGCTCCGGGTAAAGGATCCAGGTCCGCCGCCCCGCCGAGGGAAACGCGCCACAAGGGCTCCTACCCGATCTCCAGCATCCGATCG
>JAUWTE010000408.1 GCA_030609765.1 Acidobacteriota bacterium | reverse complement strand
GCGAGGTGACGACTCCGTGGTGCTGGGATACATGGGTGATGGAGCTACCTCAGAGCCCGACTTCCACGTAGCTCTCGAGTTTGCCGCGACATTTCGTGCCCAGACCGTGTTTTTCTGTCAGAACAACCAGTGGGCCATCTCGCTACCGTCCTCGCGACAGACCGCGGCCGCATCCATCGCCATCAAGGCCGAGGCCTACGGCCTACCCGGAGTCCAGGTCGATGGCAACGATCCGCTGGCGGTTTACGAGGCGACATGCCAAGCCGTCGAGAGAGCACGCGGTGGCGAGGGAGCTACCCTCATTGAGGCGGTTACCTACCGGGTAGGTGCGCATACTCTGAGCGACGATCCCGGACGCTACCGCGACCACGAAGAAGTCGCGGAGTGGAGCGCCAAAGATCCGCTGGCGCGCCTGCGCGCGTTTCTGACCGGAACGGGCTTGTGGAACGACGAGAAGGAAGAGGCACAAGCCGCGGAGATCGCCAGCGAGATCGAAGCGGCAATCGAGGCGGTCGAGTCGGCGCCGCCGCCTTCCGTCGAGACGTTGTTCACTGATGTCTACGCGGAAATGCCGCTGCATCTGAGAATCCAAAGACGCGAGTTGCTCCAGCAATTGACTTTACAGAGCAGCCGAGGGAATTGACCATGGCCGAAGAGATCTCCGTAGATGTTGCCGTCATTGGCGCAGGCCCCGGCGGGTATGTCGCCGCCCTGAGGGCCGAGCAGCTAGGCCTCAAGGCCGCCGTCATCGAGAAGGAATTTGTGGGCGGCACCTGCCTGAATATCGGTTGCATTCCCTCGAAGGCACTCCTGGATGCCACACATCTGCTCAGCCGCATTCGCGGTGCCGACGCCTTCGGCATAAAAGTCGGTGAGGTGGAGGTGGACTTCACTCGACTGCAGGCGCACAAGTCGCGGGTCGTCAGCATCCTGACGCGCGGCGTGGCCGGCTTGTTTCGCAAGAAGGGCATCGAGCTCGTCGAGGGCATGGGGCGGTTCGTCGAGCCGGGCGTGTTGCATGTCGACCTGACTGCCGGTGGCACTCAAACGGTGCGCGCAAATAGCGTGATCATCGCCACAGGCTCGCTGCCGATAGCCCCTCCCGGCATCGAATTCGACGGCGAGCGGGTGATTACCTCACGCGAGGCTCTCGACCTCGAAGAAATTCCGACACGCTTCATCGTTGTCGGCGCTGGCTATATCGGCCTCGAGCTGGGCAGCGTCTACGCGCGCCTCGGCAGCCGAGTGGTCGTCCTCGAGATGATGGACATGGCACTCCCCGAGATGGATGCGGAGCTCGGCGAAGCGGCTGCCGACTTGCTGGGCCGGCAGGGCCTCGACATTCGCCTCGGATCCAAGGTGACGAGCATTGATCTGGAGGAAGGCGAGGCGGTCGTGCGTTACGAGCAGGGCGATGAAGAGCGAATGTTGTCCGCCGACCGCGTGCTCGTCTCCGTAGGGCGCAGGCCGTTCCTGGATGGGCTTGGCCTCGAGGCTGTGGGGTTGGAGCCCGGGCCGCGAGGCTTCTTGAACGTCGATGATGGAATGCGCACGGCGGTCGACAATATCTACGCCGTTGGCGATGTGGTTGCCACACCGATGCTCGCCCACGTTGCCATGGATGAGGGCGTCGTGGCCGCGGAGCGCATCGCCGGGCAGGCGTCGGTCATGGATTACCACGCCATCCCATCCGTCGCATACACACACCCCGAGCTTGCCTCGGTTGGTCTCAAGGAAGAAGAGGCGCGCGAGCGCGGGCTGAACATTCGGGTTGGCAAGTTCCCCTTCCGCGGCAACGGCAGGGCGCGTGCCATGAACGATGTGGAGGGATGGGTAAAGATCATTGCCGATGCCGAGACCGACGCGCTGATCGGCGCCCACTGCATCGGCCCTGACGCGGGTCACCTGATCCATGAGGTCGTGGTGGCGATGGGCTACCGCGGCTACGCCGAGGACCTGGCGCTCACCGTGCACGCTCACCCGACACTCTCTGAGGCCTTCAAGGAAGCAGCCCTGGCGGTCGACGGCCGCGCCCTCCACATTTAGGCTGCAACTCCCACGGCACTGGGCCCCTGCTAGGCTATTGGCCAAATGAGCGAGGCTTCGACAGGGGATCTTTTTCGCGCACGACTCACGGGGCAGGTCACTCGAGTTGTCTACGAGCACCCTGATAGTCGCTGGGCGGTTTTGCGTCTCGAACAGGACGACGGTGGCGAGGTCACTGTCGTGGGAGCTCTGTCGCCGGTCTTCGAGGGCGAGCGGCTGCAAGTGGATGGCCAGTGGGTAGACGACAAGCGCTTCGGTCGTCAGTTTCGAGCCGAGCGTGCAATGGCCATTCGCCCCACAACGGCAGTGGCGATCGAGCGCTATCTGGCTTCGGGGGTCGTGCCCGGTGTCGGTCCCAGCCTGGCGGCTCGATTGGTCGAGCATTTCGGCGAGCAGACTCTGCAGGTCATCGACGATGAGCCTGCCCGTTTGCTCAGTGTCCCCGGCATTGGTGCCAAACGGCTGGCGCAGATCAAAGCGAGATGGGCGGAGCAGACGGCGGAACGGTCGGCCCGCGTATTCCTGAAGGGGCTAGGGCTTGGCCCGGCCCTCACCGACCGTATCGTTCGCGCATGGGGGGACGAGACGGAGCAGCGAATGCAGACGGACCCCTACTCGCTGGTGTCCTGCACGGACATCTCCGGCGTGGGCTTCCGCACGGCCGACAAGATCGCCCGGCAGCTGCCCGGTTGGGAGGCAGACACGCGGGCCCGCGCTGAGGCGGGCGTCGTGCATGCCCTCGAGACTCAAGCGGGACAGGGCCACTGCTTTGTTCCCTCCGAATCACTCGTCAAGTCGACGGTCGGATTGCTCGATATCGATGACGATGCGGGGGTGCGGGGGGCCCTCGCGGCCTTGCTGAAGAGACGCTTTCTGGTGGCAGATCAGCTCTCCGAGGAGGAGGCGCTGGATTCAGGCATCGCCACTTCCGAGGACGGGTCGGTCTCCGACGCCATCTACATGGCCTCGCACTACGGCGCCGAGGTACGTGTTGCGCGCCGCTTGGCCGGTATTGCCGCGGCGCCCGCGAAGGAAGGGCTGCCGGGAAACCTGCCACTCGAGCAGCGGCGGCGGGCGGTGAGCGGATCCGAGGAAGAGCTCGGCATGGATCTCGCCGACGAGCAGCGGCAGGCGCTGCAAGCGACCTTGAGCGAGAAGCTGTTGCTGGTGACAGGCGGCCCGGGTACGGGCAAGACCAGTCTCATCGATGCCGTGGTGCGGTGCGGCAGAGCCCTCGGTGCCGAAATCGCGCTGGCGGCTCCGACGGGGCGGGCTGCAAAACGGCTGCATGAAGCAACCGGGCACGACAGCAAGACCCTGCACCGGCTTCTGGAGTACCAGCCCCGGACCGGGGCGTTCGCGCGGACTGCCTCGAATCCACTGGAGGCGGACCTCGTGGTGGTCGATGAGGCATCGATGATCGACCTGTTCCTCATGGACGCGCTGGTCGGGGCGGTGCCGCCGGCGTCGGTGCTGGTGCTGGTGGGAGACGCCGACCAGCTACCTCCGGTGGGTCCGGGCGCCGTGCTCCGCGACCTGCTGGCATCCGGCAGAATCCACACGGTTCGACTGACCCGTATATTCCGGCAGGCGCGCCACAGCCTTATCATCCAGAATGCCCACCGCATCAACGCAGGAAAGATGCCGCAGGGACTCGGCGGCAGCGAGGACTGGCCCAACGAGGAGGAACGAGACTTCTATTTCATCGAGGAGGATCAAGCCAGCAGGGCTCTGGATGTGGTGCTCAAGCTCGTCTCAGAGCGCATTCCCGCCCG
>JAUWTE010000519.1 GCA_030609765.1 Acidobacteriota bacterium | reverse complement strand
CCTGCTCGCGAGCTCTCTGACGCGCCGCGGTGTTGTGGCGATATGGTCGGCACACCCCGATCCGGCGTTCGAGAAGCGACTTCGTCGAGGCGGCTTCAATGTGCGCGGCGAAACCGTGAGGTCGCGGGGCCGCAAGGGGAACCGCCACACGATCTTCGTGGCCGGCCTCGCGGGGCGGTGAAAGCTAGTCTCGTCTACCGTGCGGGCGTGTACCAGATCGGCGACGTGTAGGCACGCTCCTGGGTGACCATAGGTACATCGGGATCCATGGTGATGCCGAAGCGCTTGGCTTCGTAGGCCGTCCAGCGCGGCGTCGGGATCTCGAGAACACGAGCGTAGTAGACGGCCGACACCGACGCGTCGAAATCAGGATCTGTCCACACGGTGATGAGGTTGGCCGAGCCGATCGTGTTGGTCCACGTCGCGCTGGCGACGTCTACCGTGTTGCCCACCGCCGGTAGCTTGCCGTCGGCACCGGGCTGGCGATCGCCGGACCAGACGACGTCGTAGACCTTCTCCTGCCTCTCGCCGCTGGCATTCAACCATCCCTTGACGATCTGAATGCGGTCGAGGTTGCCCGAGAGCGGGTCCTTCAGCGCCGCAACGAGGAACGCCGGAGCTTCTCCAGTCGGACCCGGTGGCAGATCGCCACCCATTGCCACGCCCTTCACGTAGCCGATGTCGGCAGGCAGGCGGTGCATCGCATCTTCAGGAACGAAGTCCCAGCCACCGAAGAAGCGCACGAGCATGCGCGATCCGGTCGTGGCGTAGGTCTCCTTGCGCATCATCGCGTCGAAGATCGCCTCGCGGGTGTTTTCCCGGGCCCAAACGCCGGCCAGTCCGGAGCCGACCATCGACCAACCCGAATACTCCGCGTCCCCCACCTTCGCCATGGGGTGAGCCCAGCGCTCGGGGCTCGGCTCCGCGCCGGAATGCTTACCGAAGAAGTTGTCCTCCTGGGCGGTGGCCAGGCCGGTGTGGCTGTCGGTGGAGCCGATCATGCCGAACTTGTAGGGGTTGACGCCGAGCTCCTGCTCGAGTTGCAGACCCGTCTGCAGCCCCGTACGGGCGTACTCGTACTGCAGCATGTCATTCTCTTTGAGAACGCTGAGGTCGAGGTTGCCTTGGTCCCACGTTTCGTAGTCGGCGAATTCGTCATTCGGAGACAGGAACGGGTGGGTCTCGCCGTCACCCTTGATCTGGGTAGCCTCGTAGAGCGGTTCCCACCGCATCCGGGTCTCGGCGTAGGCGCGATCAAACGGCTGGCCAGTGAAGGTATCGATGGACGGGAACATGCGGCCGTTGCTGAGATTGCCGTTGTGCCCGATTGCCAGGAGTTGTCCGCCGGTCCTTTCCTCGTAGGTCCTCATCCACTTCCAAAGGTCGCGCGGATTGTCGCTGCCCAGGGGCTTCAGGGTCGTATAGGGCTCCATCACACCGGCTCTGTCCCCACCATCCCGGTAGATGAGCACACGGTGGAGGTTGTTGCCGCCTGTAGTCGACGTCCACTCGTAGCCGATGAACGCGGTGAACCGGCCAGGGTCGTTGTATCCCTCAGCCGCATCGATCATCTCGTCCCACGCGTCACGGTAGGCTTTGCTACCCGGCAGCTGGGCCAAGGCCTCGGGGAAGGTACCCTGTGAGAAGGCAACGATGACCTCGACAGCGGCCTCCACTCCTTGCTGGCCACCGGCCTGCACCATCTCATACCACCGCTTGCCGGTGGGATCGGCCAGCATCTCCGGATCGCCGGCGTACAGCCGGGGGAAAAAGCCCATGTTGTCGGAGTGATCAGCGACGACGAGGAAATCGAGCGGCCGCGACAGCTTCACCTGCAGACCCATCGACGAGGTCAACTCCTCGCCACGGGCGAAGCGGTAGGCGTCCTCGGGACTCAGTCGCGCGCCGAACGCGCCCGCATCCATCGACAATCCCGTGTGCAGATGGGTGTCGCCCCAGAAGACCTGGGTCGGGAAGTTACGCCCGGCGTAGGGCGAGTAGTGATTTTGTGGCGGGAAAGCTTTCAGGAGCGTCTCCTGGGGAGGCACCGCGTCCTGGGCGCGCGACGGTGTGGCGATGGGCGCCGCCAGCAGGAGCACGACAGCCAAGCATGTCAGGGTCTTCTTCATTCTCTACTCCTCATGTGGTCCTCAACGTGTTGCCAACTCCAGCGTAGCGGACTCCAGCGAGGGAGGCCATCTCCCGCTTCCAAGTTGTGAGGTCTCCCGCTTCGAACTGGTTCAGATGCGCGTGACCGCAGGCGCGTGCCATCACCTGCATCAGCTTCACCGATGCCGCAAGGAATGTGCTCAATCGGCGGGTCGACTCCTCGATCACGATGCGGGCTCGGAGATGCTTCTGCTGGGTCGCGATTCCCACAGGGCACTCGTTGGTATGGCAGGCGCGCATGCCCAGGCAGCCAATCGCCTGAATCGCCGAGTTGGCGAGCCCTATTCCGTCGGCCCCGAGGGCGAGGGCCTTCACGAAGTCGGCCTCGGTCCGGAGGCCTCCCGTGATGATCAGTGTCACATCGCGCGATTTCCCGAGATGTCGGCGCGCCCGCGCCAGCGCCGGGATCGTCGGCACGGAGATGTTCTTCTTGAAGAGATCGGGAGCGGCGCCCGTGCCTCCGCCGCGACCGTCGAGGATGATGTAGTCGACACCGACTTCCAGGGCGAAATCGATGTCGTCCTCAATATGCTGCGCCGAGATCTTGAATCCGACAGGGATCCCAGCCGTG
>JAUWTE010000178.1 GCA_030609765.1 Acidobacteriota bacterium | reverse complement strand
GATGGTGATGGTGTTCCAGGTCGGGGTCACGCCGGAGAAATCGCCGATGTGGAGCAAACCGCCACCGTTATCGGTCTCGTAGACGCGCTTGCCGCTGACCGCAACTCCGACAGGCGTGCCGGATTGGCGAATCGTGTAGTACGAGTTGGCGCTCGTGGTGTCCATGACTGAAAGGCCCCAATTCCGGAGGGCCACGTAGGCGATACCGTCATCGTCAATGGCGATGCCCTCAGGCTTCCCTCCAACTGAGGAGGAGATGATTGGCTCGTTTCGCGCCGTGTCGATCACGGTGATGTTGGACGAACCAGTGTTGGTAACATAAGCGCGCGGAGGGGTCTCAGGAGTGAAAGCGATTCCGCTCGGATACCTGCCAACCGGTATGGTAGTCACCGCGTAATCAGTCAGGTCGATCACAGACACAGTGCCGACATAGGAGTTGTTCACGACAAAGACCTTCGTTCCGTCGGGCGTGACGGCGATGCCCTTGGGGGAGGGCCCGACTCTGACCGTTTCGACCACCCTGTTGGTGGCCGTGTCGATCACCGAAACGTTGCTCGACCCAAAGTTCGCGACGTAGACCCGCGTGCCGTCAGGAGCCGCCGCGATGCCGTAGGGCTGGAAGCCGACGGGAATCGTGGCCACGATCGAGCCGTCGGTCGGGTTGATCACTGAGACGGTGCCGTCATCGGCGTTGGTGACGTACGCAAACGTCTCCGTCTGCGCTAGCGCGGGGCCTGCCGACAGTGCGCAGAACGCCAGCAGAGCGAGACCTGTTGTAGCGAGCTTCTTGATGATAGCCACGACGACCACCGTCCTTCCATTTGCCCGCTCCATGCGGGGTTGCAGCGCGTGCCGATCTAGTCCCCAAAACTGGTGTCGTACTGCCTGTTCAGTACTGATCACCGATCATTAATAATGAATATTCAAGTGGTAAACTGAGTTACTATATTCATCATTAATTAACAAACGCAACTCATGACTAAACCTATGAATCCTTCACTTTCTGTCTATCAAGCTGGCTTTCAGACTGCAACACTATTCGTGGCCTAGATCAAAATACTGGCCTTGCTTCTGCCTCTTGTGGCAGGCGCGAGTTGCCAGAAGGATGTGCTGTCATACATCATTGCGAGCCATAATCACTCGGAGAGGTAATTCGGGGATGGCCGACAGGGAGGTGGGCTTATGAGAGCATTCGACAACAAGGTCCTCCGGACCCGTGGCAGGGAATCCTCTTTCCCTCGGCTCTGTATCGCAGCCCTCCTGTTTCTGGCCCTGGCCGCGACAGGTTTGCTGGTTCCCGGACTCGCCCACGGGACCAATCCCAGGGCTCCAGCACCCACCCCTGCGGAGGCTAGTGACAAGTACGCGGATCGTGCCGAGGAAGCCAGCATCGTGCTGGATGAGGTCATGGACACTCACGAGGCCTCTATTCCCGAGTGGCTGTTGAATGAGGCGCACTGTATTGCGGTGATTCCCAACGTCGTGAAGGTCGGCTTCATCTTTGGCGGGCGACACGGTCGGGGCCTGGTCAGTTGTCGCGTCGGTGCGAAGTGGAGTCGCCCCTCCTTCGTGAGAATCACGGGAGGTAGCTTCGGCCTGCAGATCGGTGCCCAGGCAACCGATTTCATCCTTGTTTTCGCTAACCGGAAGGCTGCTGAGCGCCTGACGGAGGGCAAGTTCACGCTGGGTGGTGATGCCTCGATCGCGGCAGGCCCAGTCGGTCGCACCGCCTCGGTGGCCACCGATATCAAGCTGCAGACCGAGATCTACTCGTACTCCCGCAGTCGCGGGTTGTTCGCCGGGCTCTCCCTGGAAGGGTCCTCGCTCGGTACCGACGAGGATGCCAACTGGGACGTTTACGGCGACCGCGTCGAGCCCGAGGATCTGCTCTTCAGCGCCGGTGACATTCCGCGGGACGTGGCCCGTTTCGTCGAGGCACTCGAGAGTCATGCCCCCATCGAGTCATGAGCAGGGGAGGATAAACGCGGTTTTCCGCTGACCCATGTTGACTGCGAAGCGCATACCCCGACCGGTTTTCGGCCCAACTGCAGGACTCCTTGCCGTCTCTCTCGCTCTGATACCGGGGCTGGTCGGTGATGCGGCCGCCCAGCCGAGGTGTGGGTCGAATACGGTCTGGGTGGCAGGCGCCCAGTCGACCGACGCGCCGGTTCGACTGCTGGTTGCGGCCGATCATGAGATCCGCAACGAGAGGGAGTGGACCAGGGGCCTCTCATTGGTGGTGGCTGAAGCGGAGAGTCTTCTTCTTCCGTACCTCGGCCGCCCCCTCGAGGTTGTCCGCACTGTTCCCTGGCAGGGCAGCGTTCGTCAGCCCTCGGCCGCCCCACTACTGCAGGATCTGATGAGCTCGGTCTCGCGCGGGGACGCTGACATCGTCGTCGGGCTCGTTCGGGCGTATTCATTCCAAGGGTTTTCAGAGACGGGCGCGAGAGTCAGAGGTCTGGCGAACTACCGCAGTGCGTACACTGTGCTCATGCTCGGGGGCCCCCTCGGCGATCGACGGACCCCGATCTCAGAGATCGGTTCCCTGCTCGCGCATGAGTTGGCGCATATCTTCGGCGCGGTGCACAGGAGGGGAGCTGACTTGCTCCTGGCTCCCGGCGGCGTGGGGACGAGAGTTGATGCCCTCAGCGCTGCTCTGATCGGCATGCACAGGGAGCGCACCTTCGGGGCCTCGGGTTTCCCCTTGCCCGCACCGTACCGGGAGGCCGCCAGGCCGCTCTATCGAAAGGCGATCGAGGACGACCCGAGCGATTTGGATGCGCGTTTGATGCTCGCCCGGCTCGACGTGGAAACGGCCCGGTACGAAGAGGCTATCTCTGCGCTGGAGGAGATCCTGGAAGAGTTTCCCGGGAACCTGGAGGCGCGTGGCGACCTCGACCTGGCTCGGAGCCTATGGCGCCGCGAGGCCAATAGGTTGGCATTCGTCCTGGGAGTAGCAGGGGGTTTCATGGGACAATTGCCCCGGCTCGAGTATCTCGACCAGCGAAAGGTGGGCGCATGTTCGTAGGTCATTTCGGTGTCGGTTTTGCCGCCAAGAAGGTTGCCCCGCGGACCTCGCTGGGCACCTTGTTCCTGGCCGCGCAGTTCATCGATCTCCTCTGGCCCATCCTCTTGCTCCTGGGGCTGGAAACCGTTCGCATTGTGCCGGGGTTCACCGCGGCGACTCCGCTCGAGTTCACCAACTACCCGATCACCCACAGCCTCGCTGGCGTGCTCGTGTGGGCGGTGCTCTTCGGTCTCGTCTATTCCACCCTGCGCCGCTATCCTCGTGGTGCCTGGGTGCTCGGTGTGCTGGTCGTGAGCCATTGGTTCCTGGATGCCATCATGCACAATCCTGATCTACCCCTCGTGCCGGGCGTGGATACCTACGTGGGGCTGGGGCTGTGGAATTCCATCCTGGGAACGATCGTGGTCGAGGCTGCGATCCTCGGCGTAGGGTTGTGGCTTTACCTGGGGATCACCGAAGCCATGGATCCTATCGGCAGGGTTGGTCTGGCGGCCTTCGTTGTCGTGATAGTTGCGATCTGGCTCCTCAACATCTTCGGGCCGCCACCGCCGAGCGAGAGCGCGATCGCCTGGCTCGCCAATGCCCAATGGTTGTTGATCCTGTGGGGCTACTGGATCGATCAGCACCGCGCGCCAGCCACGCTATTTCGCCCCTAGCAGGCCGTGGTGAAGTGTGATGGGTCTGGAGCCTGCTAGTCCACGCGCAGGGCGATCATCGGGTCGATCCTCGTGGCGCGCCGGGCCGGTAGGTAGGTGGCAATCAGGGCGATGGCCGCGAGGATCAGAGAGGCGACGATGAAAGCGATCACGTCCGTGGGCCTGATGCCGTACAGCAACATGGCCATGAGCTGGGCCAGCGCGTAACCGCCGAACACACCGAGCGCCAACCCGATCGCCGTCAAAACCATGCCCTGCCGAACGACCAACTTGAGCACGTCGGTGGCCTCGGCCCCCAGCGCCATGCGGATGCCGATCTCGCGCGTTCCCTGGCTCACGGAGTAGGCGATGACGCCGTAAAGTCCGATGGCGGCCAGCGTCAGAGCGAGCACGGCGAAGCCGGTGACGACCGTCGCGGCGAGCCGTGCCGGCAGAAACGCGATTCCAAGTGCCTCGTGCATCGTTTGAAGGCTGGAAACGGGCAGCGATGCATCGAGCTCCTGCACCTGACGACGCAGTGTTTCGAGCATGGCTCCTGGGTCGCCCGCTGTGCGCACGTGGATGAAGAATGCGCCGGAATAGAAGCGGTTCATCGACATGTAGTAATACGGCCTGGGGTCTTCACCGAGGCTGATGTACTTGCCGGTCGGCACGACGCCGATCACCTCGAAGTCGTCACTCCAGGTTCTGACCTGTTTGCCGATCGGGTTGTCCCCGGGCCAGAAGCGTTCTGCGAAGGCTTCGTTGACGAGCATCACCGGGGGGGCCTCATCGTTATCGGACTCACGGAAGGATCGTCCTCTCAGGATGGGGATTCCCATGGCTTCGAAATATCCGTGGTCGACCATGTTCCGATCGACGATCGGCGGCGCGGAGCCTTCGGCCACCTCGTAGCCCTCAGGGACAACGCCACTCGAGTTGCTCCCCAGGTTGAGGGGTATGCTGTCTCCGTAGCCCACCGATACCACTCCAGGGGTCGCTGAGAGGCGCTCGCGAAGCTGCTGGTGAAACTGCAGGCCACGATCTTCGTCATAGCCTTGCAGGTCCAGATCGACCGACGCGATGAGAAGATTGTCTGGCTCGAAACCAGGGTCGATATCGCCGGCAGCCTGCAAGCCGCGCACCGCGAGGGCTGAACCGATCAGGAGCACCAGGGAGAGCGCCACCTGGCAGACCACCAGAGCCCAGCGCGTCAGCGAAGACCTGCGGGCGGCAACGGACGTACCCTCCTTGAGCGCGTCCACCAGGTTCTGTCGCGTCGCCTGGAGTGCGGGAACCAGGCCGAAGAGAATCCCCGTGAGCACCGTGGCGAGACAGGTGAAGGTCAAAACCCGCATGTCGATTGCCACATCCCAGGACATCGGCAGGTCGCTGGGTGGTTCCATCGTCGCCACCAGGCGTACCAGCCAGAAGCTCATGAGTAGCCCCGTACCCCCAGCCAGCAGGGCCAGAAGGGTGCTCTCCGTCAGAAGTTGTCGGATCAGACGAGAGCGGCTGGCTCCCAGAGACAGGCGGATGCCGATCTCCCTCTCGCGCGCCGCAGACCGCGCCAGTAACAGCCCGGCGACATTGGCACAGGCGAGGATGAGAATCAGACCCACCACCAGGAACATGGCGGCGATGAAGCCGACAAAAGCGTCACGCACCATCGGGTGCAGGTTACCCTCGCTCTCGCTGTAGACGATGATGCTCTTCCCGGTGTTGGTGTCCGGGTACTCCTCGGTGAGTTGCGTCATCAGCGCGTTCAGGGATTCTCGGGCTTGGTCCCTGGTAACGCCCGGCTTCAGCCGCCCCGTGACAAACTGGATGCCGTGGTTGCCGCGCGCATCGAGCACCCTGTTTCCCGGCATTAGGGCCTCGGCCATCATGAACGTCGCCCAGAGGTCAGGGGCGAAACCCACATGGGTGCCGTGGAACCCCTCCTGCGTGACCCCAATGACCGTGAAGGCAAGTCTGTTCAGGACAATCGTCTTGCCGAGAATCTCCGGGTCGGACCCCATGCGCGTCTGCCACATGTCGTGGCTGATCACGACCACTGGGCTCTCTCCCCGGGCGTTGTATTCATCGGGGTTGAAGCCGCGGCCCATGCCCAGGTCGATACCGAGCTCCGAGAAGTAGTTGCCGGTGACGATCATTCCCCAAACCCGCTCGTTCTCGCCTTCGTAGCTCAGGTGCAGGGGATGGGGTCGTTCCCCAACGAGGCCGTCGAGCACATCGCTGCGGTCGCGGAAGTCGACAAGGTCCGGGTATGACCAGGAGCCGTAGTCGAGGCCGCTGTCCCAGCCGATGAACATGCGGATCAGGTTGTCGGCCTCACGCACCGGCGGCTCGAACATGAGGATCGAGTTGGCGAAGCTGAAAGTGGCCGTGTTGGCGCCGATGCCGAGCGCAATGCAGAGAATGGCGGCGACGGTGATTCCCGGGTTCTTGATGAGCTGTCGCGCGCCGTAGCGGATATCCTGGATGAACTCGCTCACGTGATGCTCCCGTGCTGCGGGCCTTTGATGCTGCGGGCACCTGAGTCAGTGGAGTCGGAGTTCCCTCGCGGGGTCTGGATGACGAGTCGTCCGCACACTACTAGGATGAGCTCTTGTATATCTACGCTCGGAAGTACCCAAGAGTTTCTTGGCAGGGTTTGGTACGGTAGAGGGCGATATGACGAAACGTCCGGTTGATGACGCAGTCTTCGAGCGCATGGTGTCGGTACGCCGGGATCTGCACCAGCACCCTGAGCTGGCATGGCAGGAGGAGCGTACCTCCGAGCGCATCTGTGAGGAGCTGGATGGCCTCGGCATTTCACACCACAGAGTATGCGAGACTGGTGTCGTTGCCGACCTCCCAGGCACCTCTGGCACTTCGGCGTTAGCCTTGCGGGCCGACATCGACGCCCTTCCCATCCACGAAGAAACCGGGCTTCCGTTCGCCTCGGCAAACGAAGGTGTCATGCATGCCTGTGGGCACGACGCCCACACG
>JAUWTE010000462.1 GCA_030609765.1 Acidobacteriota bacterium | reverse complement strand
GAGGGCCCTTCGAGGCGCCCGATAGCACGCATCTTCGGTCATCGCCGGCTGCGCGACCATGAGTGGTGGGATGGCGAGCGAATCAAGCGCAACGCGGTCGTCGCGAATCATTGATCCGGCGCAGCCGCGACCCGTTGAGAAACCCTGGCTGGCTGCGCTCGCACGTCCCCTCTGGGGGCTATTCAGGTTCGATCTCGCCGCCCCCGCCGTCCGGCCTGAAACCCTGTGCAATTCACGCGCTTAATGCGATATTGCATCGTAGGAGGTCTAGCGATAGGCAAGAATGACTAGAGATAATCAAAGAGGACCACGAATAGTCTTTACATGCCTCTACTCGATCGCTAGAGTATGTTCGAACATGGGTGGGAAGGCTCTTGAGAATAGCGATTCCAGGCAGCCGACCGCTGCCCGACCCCCTCGTGCCTAGCAGCCCGGGAACATCCGATATGCAGACTTACGACAGCCAAGCGAAGCCGCGGGCCGCTGTGCCGGACATTGCGGATCTCCTACGAGAGATGAACGACATGGGGGCGAGCGACCTCCACCTCACACCGGAATCCCCTCCCCAGATTCGAGTCGACGGCAAGCTCGGTCCCCTCCCGTACGTGGACCTGAGTCCCGCCACCACCAAGGCACTGATGTACTCGGTGATGACCGAGGAACAGAAGCGGCTTTTCGAGGAGAACATGGAGCTCGACTTCTCCTTCGGCCTACAGGGGATGGCCCGCTTCCGTGCCAACGTCTTCGAGTCGCGTGCCGGCGTCGCCGGAGCTCTGCGCGTGGTGCCGTGGGAAATTCCGGCGATGGAAGATCTGGGGCTACCGAGGGTGATCAGGGACCTGTGTCGAAAGCCTCGCGGCCTCGTTCTCGTCACGGGCCCTACCGGTTCCGGTAAAACGACCTCACTAGCTTCGATGATCGACCTCATCAACAACGAGCGTTTCGAGCACATCATCACCATCGAGGACCCCATCGAGTTCCTGCACACGCACAAGAACTGCATCGTCAACCAGCGTGAGCTGCACGGCAACACGAAGTCGTTCCCGGCGGCCATGCGCTCGGCACTGCGTGAGGACCCCGACATCGTTCTGGTCGGTGAGATGCGTGACCGGGAGAGCACCGAGCTGGCGCTGCAGCTCGCCGAGACGGGCCACTTGACCTTAGCGACCCTGCACACGAACTCGGCGGTACAGACGATCAACAGAATTATCGACATTTTCCCGGCCGACCATCAGCAGCAGATCCGCACACAGCTCTCGTTCGTGCTCGAGGGCGTGCTGTCGCAGTCGCTGCTGCCGGCGGCCCGAGGCACTGGGCGAGTGCTAGCCATGGAGGTGATGATCCCGAACTCAGCCCTCCGCAACCTGATACGCGAGGACAAGGTGCATCAGATTCCCTCGGTCATGCAGTCGGGGCAGGCCGAGCACGAAATGATGACATTCAACCAGTCGCTATCGCGGCTGGCGTTGCGCGGCAAGATCACCCGTGACGCCGCGCTCCAGGCGAGCAGCGATCCGAAGGAGCTCTTGACCATGATGGAGCGAGGCGCCAAGGAGGGGGATTATAAGGGTAGCCGCATGAGGCCGGCGGCTCCGACCCGCTCGCGAGGCAAGCGCTCTCGGTAGGGGCGAATAGCTAAAGGGTTATCGAAAACGACGATGGAAATCGGCAAAATACAGTACATAGACTCTGGGTCCGGGGATGGTCGCGGCATTGGCAACCTGGACGCATTGACGAACGAGGAGCATTGAGCCATGGCACGCTTTGAATGGGAGGGAGTAAACCGCTCAGGTCAAGCAGCCAAGGGTGTCTTGATGGCGGACTCGGCCGAGGCCGTATCAACCGCATTGCGCCGCCAGAAGATCCGAGCAACCCGCATCGCTCCCGCGCGAGAGGGATTCAGCTTCAAGTTCAAGCGCAAGATCGACCAGCAGAAGGTGGCGATCTTCACGCGGCAGTTCTCGGTCATGATCGACGCTGGTTTGCCTCTCGTGCAGTGTCTGGAGATTCTCTCTGGCCAGGAAGATGATGCTTCCTTTGCCGAGATGCTCACGACCGCTCGGCGCGACGTCGAGGGCGGAGCCACCCTGGCGGACGCACTTCGCCAGCATCCCAAGGGCTTCACGGAGTTGTACTGCAACATGGTGGCCGCCGGTGAGGCAGGCGGTATCCTGGACGTCATTCTGCGCCGCCTGTCCACCTACCTGGAGAAGGCGGTGGCTCTGAAGGCGGCCGTGCGTTCGGCGTCGATCTATCCGATTATCATCATCTCGGTGGCGGGCTGCGTTGTGTTCGTCATTCTCTGGAAGGTGATCCCGACATTCGCCAGCCTGTTCTCCGGCCTCGGCGCGCAGCTGCCGCTGCCGACGCGGATCATTGTGGGGGCCTCGAACTTCATTGCGGCGTACTCCGTGTTCGTGTTCGTCGGCGCCATCCTTCTGGCCGTCGCCCTCCGGCAGTTCTACAAGACAGATGGCGGTGAAAGGCTCCTGGATGGCCTGGTGCTGAAGTCGCCGGTCATCGGCATGATCATGCGTAAGATCGCCGTGGCGCGCTTCTGCCGTACTCTGGGCACCTTGATTTCGTCGGGTGTGCCGATTCTCGATGGCCTGGATATCACCGCCAAGACGGCGGGAAATCGTGTGGTCAAAGACGCGGTGATGAAAACCCGCACCAACATCGAGGCCGGTAAGTCGATCTCCAAACCGCTGGAGGCCACCAAGGTCTTTCCGCCCATGGTCACGCAGATGATCTCGGTTGGTGAGGAGACCGGTGCGCTCGACACCATGCTTAGCAAGATCGCCGACTTCTACGAGGACGAAGTAGACACCGCGGTCGACAACCTCATGGCCTTGCTCGAGCCGGTGATGATCGTCTTCCTCGGCGTCGTAATTGGCGGCATTGTTATTTCGATGTACCTGCCGATGTTCGACCTGATCAACAAGATCTGAGGCGGCCGGCATAGAGGGACCAATGCCCGTCGACGATTCCGGCTCGATCCGGGAACAGCAGAATTTGCCGCAGGACGATTCTGCGCCGATCTCTGACCCGCACGAGCAACCGCTACGCGACTCCAGGCAGCTCCCGAAGGGTCTGAGTCACGAGTTCCGTGACGCTGGTCCGAGCGTGGAGGATCTCGATCGCCAGCTCCGGATGCTGATGATCCTCCGGGTTGGGGCGGCCTCCGCCGTTCTGGTCGCGACGCTCTACATTCAGTTCCTGGTCGGATCCCAGTTTTCGCTGCGGCCACTATTCGCGGTTACCGGCCTGGTCTACGCCTTCTCGATTCTTTTCGCCCTGATGCACCGGTGGGGGGTTCACTGGCCGCCCTATGCCGCTATTCAGCTCTCTGTGGACGTTCTGCTCGAGACGCTGATCGTCTATTTCATTG
>JAUWTE010000277.1 GCA_030609765.1 Acidobacteriota bacterium | reverse complement strand
GCCAGTTCCCGTGATTCCGACCACCGGAACCGCGGCCGCGGCCATCTGCCATTCCTTGCGCAGGTGGTCGAGCTCTGCCTCAGAGAGAACCCCCGACTCGATGGCTGTGAGCATGCTGGCGATCGCGTTTTCGTCCTCGAGCGAGATCTCCTCCGGGGCTTGCGGTACACGGCGGTTTTGCTCGGCTCTGGCGACGACGTCCTCGATCATCGCCACGAGACCCATCTCCATACCCTCGTCCGGGTTGTAGATGCGCTCGACACCGTACTCGTGGAGCTCCTGAGCCTCTTCCGGCGTGATGGTGCCGCCGCCGCCGCCGAAAATGCGGATGTGACTCGCGCCATTCTCCCGCAGCATGTCCACCATGTAGCGGAAGAACTCCATGTGGCCACCCTGGTAGGAGCTCACGGCGATGGCGTCGGCGTCCTCCTGCAACGCGGCGCGCACGATCTCCTCGACGCCGCGGTTGTGCCCCAGGTGGATCACCTCCGTGCCTTGATCCTGGATCAGGCGACGCATGATATTGATCGCGGCATCGTGACCATCGAACAAAGATGCCGCGGTGACAAACCGAAGAGGGGCTGCATCAGTGTCGCTTTGCCTCACCGGCAATTGTTTCTCAGGCGTGCTCATGGCGTTTTCCGGTTCTCGGAACAGCTGATTTGAGCTGCTTGCGGAGGGCGAGCCGACAACCCAATGATTTTACTGTATCGCCCCGCGTCCGGGCGCATGTCACCCTTCTCGCTCTCGAATCTGAACGTCCCGGCGGGTCGTGAAGCGAATAGACTCAGCCGCCATTTGTCGAGACATTCGGGCTAGGATGGAGGGGTAGCAGTCCGTGGTGAAAGTTCCGCCTGCATTTTTTCTGCCCGCTCAGCGAGAAGGTGCGCGACGCGACGTCATGATCGATCCCGGCAAGCCTGGCTACATTCCGATCCTGCTACCCTCCGACGGGCCCGTGCTGTCCGCAGGAGTCAAACACGAGGCCCTTCTGCTGTCTGCTGTCTACGGCGTCAATCCTCGCCTCGCTGACTTTCTCGCCCGGGCCCGGCAGCTCACCGATACGCTGCTGGTCGATCCCAAGACCCCGTACTTCCAGTTTGCCGGCTACATGAGCATGCCCGACTACCGCGCCCTGCCCTACAGTCCGGGCAGGCACACTTTGGGATCGATGTGGGAAGCGGAGCATTTTTCGTCGAAGCGGAGGCGGGAATGGCTGATCGAGGAGGTCTTCGCCGTCCAGTCCGATATGGGTGCCGATATTCTTTTGGCTCCATATTTCTACGTGCACAGCGTGAACGATCCCTGGCTGGCTGTGGCGCGAGACTGCGCGCTGGGCGCGATCCAGGCACGGACCGACGCGCCGGTCGGAGTGGTCCTGTCCATTGACATCGATGCCTTCATCAACGCAGAGCAGCGCGCCGCGCTGTGCTCCGCCTTCACCGATCTCGATGCAGATCTGTTCTGGATCAACGTGATTAATTTCAACGAGATCGAGGCTGAACCCACCGATGTGGCCGCCGTCATGGCACTCGTCGATGAGCTCGTCGCCACTGGGCGGCCGGTGGTCCTCGGGTATGTCGCGCGCACCGGCCTGCTCTCTATTGCCCACGGTGCCGCCGGCTATGCCGCCGGCACGCACGGATTGGAAGCCCATCCACGCTCCTTCTTCCGCGAAATGATGGGGAGCGCGGCTGCTAACACCTACTACCTGCAAGAGTGCATGGCGAACCTGCCCGTACGGCTTGCCGAGGCAGCCCTGAACAGCGGCGTTCCCTGGCAGGACTTCCCCTGCGACTGCCAGGGGTGCCAGGGGTCCGCGGCCGTCAGCCGCATGGTGTCGCGACGACTCTCGGCACACTCCATGTCGTCCCGCGCAAACGAGCTCGGGGCCCTTCTCGACGCCCCTGCAGAGGAGCGGGTGGCGTTACTCGAGCGCATGTTCGATGAGGCCCTCGGGAAATGCGAGGCGGTGGCCGCTGCCCTCGGCGAAGACAGCGGCCATCCCACCCTCCCTCCGGGGACCTATCACTACCTCGAGGTCCTCAGAGAGGTGGCGGGCGGCCCGCCGGCAACGATTCCTGGCGACGACTCCTTCTAGCAGGCCGGGAAATCGGGCGCCGCCCATATTATGATTCCAGTAATCGAGGTATCAGGCGGGGTGGGCGACAGCTCGCGGGTAGCACCTCATCAAGGATGCCCCGCAGTCAGGAGGAGTGTGATGGGCGGCCACGAGAGGCTGGCAAACTATCTTCAGACTGAAGGTGTTGAGTTCACGGTCAGGCAGCACGCCGAAGCCTACACGGCTCAGGAGGTCGCGCATGTCGACCACATCCCCGGCCACTTGTTCCTCAAGGTTGTCATGGTGTTGGCCGACGACGAGCTAGCGATGCTTTGCGTGCCCGCTCCCTATGATGTCGATTTCGACATGGCCAAAGCAGCGCTCGGCGCCCAAGGAGTGCGCTTGGCCAGCGAGGAGGAGTTCGCGCCGAAATTCCCCGACTGCGACATCGGTGCGATGCCACCGTTCGGCAACCTCTACGACTGCCCGGTGTACGTCGACGAGGCTCTGACTGAGGACGAGCGTATCGTTTTCAACGCCTGCAATCACGAACAGAGCGTCGAGATTCTCTACAAAGACTGGGAGCGACTGGTGCAGCCAACCGTCGTCAGCTTCGCGCGCCAGAGGTAGTGGCCGACGTTCCGCCGAGAAGTCAGGAGAGGCATCCCAGCGAACTGGCCGGCAGGCCGGGTGCGCCCTGCAGATCAACCCAGTAGGGCAACCAAGTATACGACTGCGGTGAACGCCATCACGGCGACACCCACAACCGCCAGATACGAGCTGAGGCGCCCGGGTCGCAGGCCAGGCTCGGTGATCAACCGCGTTGCGCAATAGGCATTCAAGGCCGCGTAGATCGGCGCGAACAAAAACGAGATGATGGCGACCGCCGTGACCAGCGGAACCGGGTCAGGCCACCAGATCAGCAAAGCAATAGATCCAGCGTAAATGGCAAGCAGAAAGCCCCAGTAGTGGGCCCTTTCACTGCCTCGGAATTCCAGAACCCTCATGGTCTCGGCGAATGCTCTCGGGAAGCCATCCATGCAGGCGAGGACCGTCGAGAACATCGCGCAGAACGCCGCCAGCAGGAAAACCGGGTACATCCAGGCGCCGAGGCTCTCCGTGTATAGCCGTGCGACCGTCGGTGCAACATCGGCGGACTCCAGAACCAGGCCACGCGGATGGAGGAGTGCCGCCCCCAGGCCCAGAAACAGCAGTGCCAGCACCGTGGTAAACAGGTACGACATCCGCATGTCGAGGAGTGACCTACGCAAGAGATCGAGACGCACTGCCGCTGTGGCGGCGGGGGCTTCAGGCTCTCCTTCGTCGCTACCGTCCAAACCGAGTGGGAGCGGCCTCCCGAGTGCCGCGGCCACCTCGCGCTCGCCCTCCAATTCCTCCGCGACCCACTGCTGCTGCTTTTCCAGCGCCCACAGTGAATGCCAGATGGAAACGTCAACGCCCGCCGGCAACCAGCCGGCAAGCGCAACGATCAGGGCGAACGCTCCGGCGGGAAAGACAGGAACAAACAGATGCCGGGCCGCTGATAACGGCATGGGGGTAGCGAAGAACGCCACGAGTGTGGCCACTAGCAGAATCCCCATCATCACCTTGATGACCAACTCGAGGCCTCGGTAGCGACCCAGCGCGAGGAGCACGACGATGAGTGTCGCAAGCACCGCACTCCACCCCGTGATGCCGGGCCCGGGCAGCACCGCTGAAGCGATCGAGGCGGTCAAACCCAGCACGCCACCGACGACGCCGACGCCCTGAACGACGGTGCCGAAAAGGAAAAGCCATAGGGCCCAACCACGGGGCCCCGGCACCCGGGCATAGCCCTCCACCAGGGAACGGCCGGTGGCCAGGGCGAAGCGGGGGCCGTACTCGAAGGCGGGATACTTGAGGAGGTTGGCGGCGACCACGACCCAAAGAAGCAGGTAGCCGTAGATGGCCCCGGCCTGCACAGACAGGACGAGGTGAGAGGCACCGATCGCCGTGGCGGCCATCAGGACCCCGGGACCGAGCTTACCCAGAAAACGCCGCAGGCTCATTGGGACACCAGCTATGCAGCGCCGGAAGGACGATCCCGACAGGCTAGCGGGCCGAGAGACCTCGACCCGCTAGGAAGAACCGAGCAGCGCCGTCTAGTAGTTCCAGCCGTAGGCCAACTCCACGACGACCCGGCGACCGATGATGTCGCCGAAGACATGCTGCTGGAAACTCTGGTTCGTCAGGTTGGTGCCGCGAACCATGAGATCCAGAGTGTTGTCCATGAGCGAGTATCCGAAGGTCGCATTCAGGGTCGTGTATGCCTCGGTCCAGCCGTGGAAGCGGGCATCGAGAACGTCGGCCCAGAAGGCCTCGCCGGTGTAGTTGATTGTGGCGCTATAGAGGAAGTCCTCGTACCAGCCACTCCAGCCGATGCTGAAGATGTTGCTCGGGGGCTTGTTGACTTCATTGACCGGAATGCCCTCGACCTCCGGGTCTGCCTGCCATGTGTAGTTGGCCATGAACTCATTGCGCGGGAATGGGCGCGCGTTGACTCCCAGCTCGAGTCCCATGTTGTCGATCTGCCCGATGTTGCGGTACGAGAACTCCTTGGGCAGAGGGATGAGGGCCAGCAGGAAAGGAGGCAGCGGCCAACCAGGCGGCGGGTCGGAGGGCGAATAGACCTTGGAGGTGTAAAAGTCGATGTTGTCTTTCGTCCGGGTCCAGTAGAAAGCGGCGTCGATCGACACCTTGTTGTTGAATGTGATGCTGCGCAGGCCGACCTCGATTTGATCGAGTCTCTCCTCCACCAGATCTTGGTTCCCAATCGCAAGACTAGGGAAGATGTAGGGGATGGAGACCGGCGCTCCGATGATGGGTCCGAGATCGATCTGGTTGAAGATCGCCGTAAACAGGAAGTTGTTGGTCAGTGACGGCGCGCGGAAGGCACGATTCCAGGAG
>JAUWTE010000051.1 GCA_030609765.1 Acidobacteriota bacterium | reverse complement strand
GACGACCTGAACCCCGTCCATCAGAGTGCGAATAGAAGCATGGCGCGCGGATCGATACGATTTCAGGCACCACGTTGCCCTTGACAGAGGAAGGCCTTCTCATAGAAGGCGGACAGTTCGCGCACATGGTTCGCAGGTGAGCCCGCAAGTTCGAAGCCTTCGCGCTCAAGCGTCCGCTACGGCGACGTCCCCGCGCCTTCCTCGGGTTCCGTGCTCAACCGTTCGCAGCGCCGATCACCCTGAGCCTCCCTCGGACCTCCAGCACAATTGTCGGTTGCCCGATCACCCCGCGTTTCCCTCTGCCAGACCTCTGTCCAAGGGTCTGTACAAAGCTGGAGCCTGAGGGGCCAGACGTCTGGGCTAGTCGGCCGGGGGGAGGGGGCGGCCGGTGACGATTTCCAGCGTGTGGGTGATGATCGGGGCGAGGGCCTCGAGGCCGTCGCGGACACCGCTGGGGCTGCCCGGCAGATTGATGATGAGCGTGCCTTGCGATATGCCGCAGGCGCCGCGCGACAGAGCCGCGAAGGGAGTGGCGGCGAGACCACGAGCACGCAGGTACTCGGCGATCCCCGGCGCATGGCGCTCACAGACTTCCTGGGTCGCTTCGGGCGTCACGTCGGTCGGTGACAGTCCTGTGCCCCCCGTAGTGAGGATGAGATCAACACGAGGATCGGCAGCCCAGGACCGCAAGGCGGCGGAGATGGCATCCACATCGTCAGGCACCACATCCTGATGCTCGACTCTGATGCCCCAGCCCTGCACCGCGTCAACGATGGGAGGCGATCCCCCGTCCGGGTGCTCGCCGGCCGCCACGCCGGTGCTGACCGTGAGCACGGCGACGCCGAAGGCATCCGGAGAATCGGCTTTGGCTCCGAGCCGATGCTCGTGCGGCGCTTCCTTCATCGTTTCCACCTGCCGGAGGCGCCGCCCGACTTTTCTTCCAGACTCACATCCGTAATCGTCATGCCGCGCTCGACGGCCTTGCACATGTCATAGAGCGTCAGCAGAGCCACCGAGACGGCCGTCAATGCCTCCATCTCCACGCCGGTGGGCCCCATACAAGCTGCTTCCGCGGTCACCAACAGCCCGTCCTCCGCGGCCTCGACCCGCACATCCACATGGGTGAGACGCAGGGGATGGCACAGCGGTATCAGCTCGGCCGTACGCTTGGCGGCCTGGATGCCGGCGATGCGGGCGACCTCGACGACGTTGCCCTTGGGGACATCTCCCTGCAGCACGCGCTCACGGGTGGCTGGGCTCATCGCGAGGCGTCCGGACGCCTGCGCATGGCGCCGGGTCGGCGCCTTGTCGCCGACGTCGACCATACGGGCACGTCCTTCGGAATCGAGATGGCTGAGTTGATCGCGATCAGTCATGTTGCAAGGAGCGTAGCATGCTGCCACGGCTGCCTGAAAAGGCGCGCAAATGGCGGGTGCGCCCCGGATTAGGGGAATGTCACCCTGGTAGAATACGGCCTCACCTACTGCGCGACGCGGATGGCTTCGTTGCGGACCGTTCCGTCCGGGCCATCGTTGGTTGAAAGGAAGAACACATGGGCGTGCGAGCCGACAAGGCGGTCTTTCTGCCGAAGATAGTGGCTTCGATCATTCTAGCCGTGAGCGTGATGCTCGCGGTCGGAGCCAGCGCCCAGATCCTGGCGCCGGAGTACGCCGAGCGCCGTGCGCGCTTGATGGAAGCTCTCGGTGACGGCGTCTACTACTTCGAAGGTGCCGGGGCTCCCGCCAACGACTACACGGTCTGGGGGCAGGAGAACAACTTCCACTATTTGACCGGCTTCGATGAGCCCAATGCGCGCCTGCTCATGATCAAGTCCGGGGAGGAAGTTCGCCAGATCTTGTTCGTGCGCGAGCGCAATCCGGCACGTGAGATCTGGGAGGGGCATCGCTTCGGCGTCGAGGGCGCTGCGGAGCTCACTGGCATGGAGAGCATGCCCATTTCCGAGTTCGAAACCACCTTGCAGAGCGTCACGCGCGGGGCGCCCCGCACGATTGTGGCGCTAGCCGGGCCCAACGAGGACGACACCGTAGCCGCGTTGTTCGGGCAGATGGGTCGCCCGAGGCGGTTCGGCGGCGGTGGTGGCGACGAGGCCGTGACCGGGATTGAGTGGATCAACCCTACATCTACCCTCGGTCGCATGCGCTCCATCAAGTCTCCGGCTGAAATCATGCTCCTGCAGACAGCCTCGACCATCACGAGAGAGGCGCACATCGCCGCCATGCAGGCGATCGAGCCGGGGATGAACGAGTTCGAGATTCACGCCCTGATCGAGTATTCCTTCCGGCGCTATGGGGCCGGACGTCCGGGCTTTGCCTCGATCGTGGGGTCGGGCCCCAACAGCACGGTCCTGCACTACAACAGCAACGACCGGTTCATGCATGCCGGCGATATGCTGGTCATGGATATCGGCGCCGAGTACGACCGCTACACCACAGACATCACGCGCTCGGTTCCGGTGAGCGGCAAGTTCACCGATGAGCAGCGCGAGATCTACGAGGTCGTTTTGGAGGCGCAGCTGGCGGCGGAGGAGATGGCCCGCGAGATCGGCGTTTCACAGCGCGATCTGAGCCGGGAGGCGAATCGGGTGCTGGCGGCGGGACTGGCGAGGCTCGGCCTGATCGAGTCAGCCGATGCGACGATGCCCGGGTCCGAGCAGCCGCAGCACCGCCTTTTCGCCCTGCACGGCCTGGGTCATGGCATAGGTTTGAACGTGCACGATCCCAATAGCCCTACGGTGGAGATCGGCTACGCCTTTACCCTCGAGCCCGGCCTGTACATCCGTGAGGATGCGCTCGACCGCATGGGGGAGGGACCCGAGGCGGACGCGCTGCGCGAGCGCCTGCGGCCGGTCATCATGAAGTACAAGGATATCGGCGTGCGCATCGAGGACTCCTACGCCTACACCGACGAGGGGCTCGTTCGCCTCAGCGTGGGGATTCCCCGTACCGTGGAAGAGGTCGAGGCGACGATGGCGGAGGAGAGCTTCGCCAATCACCACCGGCTCGAGGAGCTGGTTAAAAGGTACAAGCAACAGCAACGCGAGCAGCGCTAGCCATGCGAGAGCGCGAAGAACAGTTGTGCCTCTGGGACAAGGAGGCACTGGGGGCACTGGCGGAGAATCGTGCCGGCTGGGAGGGGCGCTTCGACCAAGAAACGGCGCGCTCGAAACCGGCGCACAGAGCCCCGGGAATCGGTTCTGACGGCGAGAATCTGCAGGCTTTGCACTCTCCGGCGGATCTTCCCGAGTGGTCGTTTTCGGACGAGCTGGGATTTCCGGGAGAGTATCCATTCACGCGTGGCATCCACTCGAGCATGTATCGCGGCAGGCTCTGGACCATGCGGCAATACGCCGGCTTCGCCACCGCCGAGGAGACCAACGAGCGCTTTCGCTACTTGTTGGAACGGGGGCAAACCGGCCTGTCCGTGGCCTTCGATCTTCCCACCCAGATCGGTTACGATTCCGACCATCCGATGGCGCAAGGGGAGATCGGCAGGGTCGGTGTGGCTGTCGATTCGGTACGCGACATGGAGGTGCTCTTCAACGAGATCGACATCGGGACCGTGACCACCTCGATGACGATCAATTCCACGGCTGCCACGTTGCTGTCGCTGTACTGCGCCCTGGCAGAGCGGCGAGGCGTACCCCTCGATAGCCTCGGGGGCACGATTCAGAACGACATCCTCAAGGAGTATGTGGCGCGCGGCACGTACATCTATCCTCCCGGCCCCTCCTTGCGGTTGATCACCGACACCCTGCGCTTCTGTGCCGAACGGGTGCCGCGATGGAACAGCATCAGCATCTCCGGCTACCACATCCGCGAGGCGGGCTCGACCGCGGCGCAGGAGCTGGCTTTCACCTTCGGCAATGCCATCGCCTACACGGAGGCCGGACTGTCGGCGGGCCTCGACATCGACAACTTCATGCCGCGGTTGTCGTTCTTCTTCAACGCCCACAATCACCTGTTCGAGGAGGTCGCCAAGTTTCGCGCCGCGCGGCGGTTGTGGGCGCGCATCGTCAAGGAGCGGTTCGGCGCCACGAATCCGCGCGCCTGGCACATGCGATTTCACGCCCAAACCGCGGGCTCGACGCTGACTGCCCAGCAGCCGTTCAACAACGTCGTTCGCGTCGCGGTCCAGGCTCTGGCGGCGGTGCTCGGAGGGTGCCAGTCGCTGCACACCAACAGCATGGATGAGGCGCTCGCTCTACCTACCGAGGAGGCGGTGCGAACTGCTCTCAGGACGCAGCAGCTCCTCGCGCACGAGCATGGCGCGGCAGACATCATCGATCCTCTGGGTGGCTCCTTCAGCGTCGAGGCGATGACGGGCGAGCTCGAGGAGGAGGCCTGGGCAATTCTGCAGACCATCGAGCAGATGGGAGGAATGGTGCCGGCCATCGAGAGTGGTTACGTGCAACGACAGATCGAGATGGCGGCCTACGAGCATCAAATGGCGGTGGAGTCTGGCGAGCGAGTCGTAGTTGGTGTTAATCGCTTCCAGGAGGAGGCCGAGGGCACGACCGAAATGGCGCTGCTGCAGATCCCTCCGGCGCTGGAAGAGAAGAAGGCCGCAGAGCTCGAGGCGCTCCGCCTCGGTCGCGACCGAGACCGCGCCGAGCGGGCTCTCGAGAACGTGACAAGCGCCGCTGAAGGCACGGCGAACGTGGTTGAGGCGATCCTCGAGGCGGTGCGGGAGGAAGCCACGCTCGGTGAGGTTGCTGATCGCCTGCGCGATGTCTTCGGTGAATACCGGGATGGCGCGACGTTTCGTTGATCTGGCTAGCTGAGCCGCGCCCGGGACGCCACCTCTTCGCCATGACGAGCACCATCACACGGGACGGCTCCAATCGGAATCGCGGTATAGCGAGACGGGCTTCGATCGGAATCGCGGTATAGAATGGATGGATCCGGAGCAGGCGGATTTGGCTCAAAGAAGTGGTACACCCTCTGATTGCATCCCCTTCGGTATGAAAATCATGAAGATATTCATTTTGGTCTTGATCGCGGTTTTCAGCGCCGCCCCGGTCTTGAGTCTGTCGCCGGCGGCGCCGGCCACCAGTGCCGAGGGCCAACAGCTGAACCTCGACGAGTTTCCCAAGCTCGATGAAGACGACCTGCCGGAGGTGCACCAGCAGTTTCTCGATGACGTGCACTGGATCATCACCCCGACCGAAAAAGATGTTTTTCTGCGCCTGCAATCCGATGAGCGGCGAGATAGCTTCGCAGAGCGGTTCTGGGTTGTGCGGGATCCGACGCCGGGCACCCCGGCCAACGAGTACTTTGACCTGCACTACGAGCGACTGGCATACGTGGAAAAGCACTTCGGCCGCGATTCACCGCGCGCGGGATGGCGAACCGACCGCGGTCGCTATTACATGCTCCTCGGTGAGCCGATGAGCATGAAGTCGCTCCCCAACACCCAGATGGCCTATCCGGTAGAGATCTGGTGGTTTCACGCGGAGCCCAAGCTCGGGATTCCACCCTTCTTCTACCTGATGTTTTACAAGTCCTATGGCACCGGCGAGATGAGGCTCTACAGCCCCCTCGTGGATGGTCCCATGAGGCTCCTCAATCCGGCGGGAGAAAACCAGGTACGGCAGATTCAATCCAGTGGCGCCAACCAGCAATTCGGCATGCCACAGCAGTACGACGGCGAGATCGGCGCCGCATATCAGGTGCTCCAGGATGTCGACGGAGAGCTGGCCCAGGTTTCTCTTTCGTTTATCCCTGGTGACTCGTCGGCGTTGATGGGAGCGCAGTCGTTGCGCTCCGAGATGATGATCGCCGATATCGCGATGATCCCCGAGCGCATCATGCCCAACCCCATGTGGGCCTACCGCGCTCTTACCGGCGAGACGGAAGCGAGCGTTCGCTTCGAGACCCTGCCGATGCGGGCAGATGCCATCGCTCTCCTCGATCCTTCCGGCGTTCCGTTCCTCCACTACGCCGTTCGCACCGAAGGGGGGCGGCTCAACCTTATCGAGTACGAGGAGCGCTATTACATCACCTTCGAGGTCAGTGGCGCGGTTCTCGACGGGCAGGCGCGAGCTATCGCCCGCATTGAAGGTTCGCAGGGCGGCTCCAAGATCTTGCAGGCCGACCTCGATGAGGAGCAAGCTCGCACGCTGCGTCGTGGGCCCCTCCTTCATATGGATCGGATGCCGTTGGTGCCGGGTAACTACAAGCTGGACCTGATTCTCGAAAACAACGTCTCGCGCGAGTTCGGGCGCGCCGAGTTCGATCTCAGAGTGCCGGGGCTGCGGCCTGATCGCCTGCGGACCTCGAGAACTATCCTGCTTGATCAGTTCGAGATCCGCGACGACTATGACCCCTACGGTCGACACCTCCCCTTTCAGGTCGGCAGGCTGGTACTTGTCCCGTCCGTTAGTGGGGATTTCCTGGAGGGTGGGGAGATCAAGGTGTATCACCAGATCTACTTCCCCACCGGGGCGACCGTTCGCGCGGCCGCCAACTACACGTTGGCCAACGAAGAAGGCATTGCTCTAGAGAAGACCGTTTACGTGGATCCGTCGGTGGCTGATCGCAGTGGTGTCGTCAACCAGATCGCCATCCTGGATCTGACCGATGTCGATACCGGTGAGTACAGGCTGACCGTGGATGTCGACCAGGACGATCGCGACGCGGAGACTTTCTCGGTTCGCGTCGTCAGCGAGGATCAATTCGCCAGTCCCTTTGTGCAGGCTCAGAGTCAGACCCCACCGTCCGACCCGCGGGTCGGCCTGGCCCTGGCGCGGCAGTACCGTGTACTCGGTGAGACCGACCTGGCGATCCGCGCCCTGAATGGAGCTCTGCGCCGTGAGCCCGATTTCCAGGAGGGCCTTGATCTACAAACGGAGCTTCTCATGGACGCTGGACGCTATGAGGATGTAATCCGGTTGCTGACTCCCGAGCTGGTTCAGGACCCCGGCAACGACGCGTTGCTGGTTACGGTGGCTCAGGCGAACGCCAATTCGGGACGTCATTACGATGCGATCCGCTACTACGAGCGTGCCCGGATGATCCGCGGTGACACTCCCGAGCTGCTCAACCCGTTGGCGGCGGAGTATTTCGCCGACCAACAGCTCGACAAGGCGAGACAGATCCTCGAGCTTTCTCTCCAGATCGAGCCCGAGCAGGCCGAAATGGAGCGTCTCCTCAACGAGGTCTTGCTGCAGTTCCAGCAGTAAGAGGCTCATCCACGTCTACATTCGATCATGGGTAGCTCCGCTATGAGCAAAAAAACGATCGTCGCAATTTTGCTGATCGCCGGCCTTCCGGCTGCTGGCCTGAGCTCCAGCGTCCTGGCTAGCCAGGAGCGCCCGGGTGGGTCACCTGGGTTCCAGGATGAGGGACAGTCCCAGCAGGCGTCAGGGCTCGATGAAGGTGAGGTCCTCGAGGACTTCATCAATATCGTCTGGCTGATCTCGACAAAACGAGAGAGGGATGCCTGGGGAAGCGCCGTTACCGATGAGCAGAAGGCGGCCTTCGTCGCCGAGTTCTGGGAGAAGCGCGACCCGACGCCTGGTACTGAGGTCAACGAATTCCGCGACCTGTACATGAGGAGGGTCGCGGCGGCGAATCGTAAGTTCGGCAACGAGGACCTGCCAGGATATCGGACTGATCGCGGGCAGTTCATCCTCATCTACAGTGAGGACGCCATTCTCGAACAGGAGAGACGACGACTCAGCGTTGACCCGGAAGCGGTGAACCCACCAGGTGGGTCCGAAGGCGACCGACGGTTCCGTATCATTTGGAGCATCGATCCGGCGATCAACCCCTATCTCGAAGGTATAGAGCAGGTTGTCTTCGAGCAGTCGCAGAAGGGCTACTCGCGCACAGGCCGTAGGCTCACGCTAGACCAAGATGCCCTGCTTGCTCACCGAGACCTACAGGCGCTCTTCGCATTGCTCCTTGCCGGCTCTCGCACCGTAACCCCCGCTGTTACGGGCGCCACGGTTGCCGGCAATGAGGGCGCTGGTTCCGGTGGGGAAAACCCTGCCACCGCCAGGCTATCCGCCGCCGGAGAGGCCATGCGGCAGCTCATCGACGAAGGGGTCTCGAGGCAAGAGATCGGCCTGCGATTCGAGACTGCTTACTTCCCGGCTCCGGAAAACAACACCTACATGGTCGTTGCATTCAAGCTCGACAAGCAGGCGCTGACCTTTGCTGATGTGGCAGGCGTGGGGGGCAGCGAGGTGGCGGCTGGAGAGGCTGCCGTGGCGGGTGCTGGAGAGGCCGGAGAGGTGGGCGAGGTTGAAGCCGTTGGGGTTGGCGAACAGGAGGGTGAGGCGGAGGTCGCGGATGTTCCTCTGCCGCCGGCGCCGGTGCATGCTTTCGGCTTCCTGCTTCAGGAGAGCCCGGCGGGTCCGGAGCAGCTCCTGCGTCAGATGGCCATGGAGTTCCTCGTCGACCCGGTCGAGGGTACGGAGAGCGCGAGTCGTACATATTCGTTTGGAATGACGATGGTGCCGGGAAGCTACCGTCTTGCCTGGGGGGTAATCGACGACATATCCGAGCGCCTCACAACGCTGAGCACACCCATCGAAGTGCCCAACTTCGGCACTGGCCAATTGACACTCACCAGTGTTCTGGTGGCGAGGCCTCCGATGCGGGAGCAGACCGAGAGCATCGACATCGACAAGGTCTATGAGGGCGTGCGCATCGGCAATATCCAGCTCGACGTCGATATCGATCGCCACTTCCAGCGCGACGACACCATCGAGTTGCTCTACTTCGTCATGGGGGCGAGCATCGACCCGACCTCTCAGCAGCCGCAACTCGAGGTGGAGCACACTCTTCTGCACGGTGATAGTGACGAGATTATCGCGCGGCTTCCCACCCAAACTCTCAATTACTTCGCGATTGGACAGCAGATACCGCTGGCGCAGGTGGTTCAGATCGAACCCGGCGGCAGCTACAGGATTCTCATCAGAGTCAAGGACGTTGTGTCGGAGAACGAGCTGACTTATGAGGTACCATTTACGTTAGCGGGGGAAGGCCCCGCTCAATAGCGCACCTATGCAGGAACAGGTTTCGACCCGCACCGGGGCACAGACGCCGGGCGGATGGAGGAGGATGGCGATGGCGAAGGTCCGGATGGGCTGGCAAGCCCCTGGAGTACGTCAGGGAATCCCGTTCGTAGTGGCATTCCTGCTAGTTTCCCTCATGGTAGCCCCAGCGCTGGCGCAGAGCGGCAGAGGGCGTCTGCAGGGTCTTGTGACCGACCCTGAAGGCAACCCGATTGCGGGCGTCGAGGTGAGCGCCTTCAACGCGGAGCAGACACCCGACACCTACGCCGTAACCACCGACGAAGATGGTCGTTGGGCCGTTCTGGGTCTGAGCAACGATAGCTGGAGGTTCACCTTCAGGAAGCAGGGGTTTATCCCGCTCGAGATCGACGCCAACGTCAATGGCTTCGGCCGCAACCCGAACATGGACGTCACCCTCGAGCCCTACGAGGCTCCTGTGGGAGGCGTTGCCGTAGGCGAAGTGGCAGGGCGAGAGCTGTTCGATGAGGGGAATGCCCTCTTCGACCAGGAGGAGTACGAGGCGGCGATCGGCAAGTGGGAGGAGTTCGCGGTAGTCAACCCAGGCTTCTACCAGGTGTACGTGAACATCGGCAACGCCTACAAGGAGCTCGGCGACCTCGAGGAGGCCAAGGCGGCCTACGAGAAAGTTCTGGCTCAGGACCCGGCGGAATCCAGATCCCTGGCGAATCTCGCAGAGCTTCTGGTCAGAGAAGGAAAGTCGGAGGAGGCGATTCCCCTGTTCGAGCGTGTCATCGAGCAGAGTCCCGATGATCCTGCTGTCTTCTACAACGTTGCTGAGCTGTACTTCCAACAGCGGGTAGCGGACAAGGCCGTCAACTACTACAAGAGGGCATTGCAGATCGACCCGAGCTTCTTGCCGGCGCAGAAGCAGATGGGCTTTGCCTACGTGAACATGAATGAGATCGATTTGGCCATCGCCGCCTTCGAGAAGTTCCTGGAGATGGCACCTGCGGACAATCCGGATGTGCCCCTGGTTCAACAGATTCTGGATGCGTTGAGAGCAGGTATTTGAGCCGCTGAAACGCGGCCGCGACAAATCGTTTTCGACCAACTATCGCCGTCAGACGTCTTACAGATAGCGGCGGGTGGGATGGTGTTGAATCAAGCGGGATGGTGTTGAATCAATATGATGATCGCAAGGTCGACAACCAGGCGGCTGTCTGTGGGTGCACTATCCCTGTGCGCTGCCCTGGTCCTCGTATCCTGTGCCTCAACTGCCTCAACCAGTAATCCTACTCAAACCACCTACACCCCCGACGAGTTGCGCGCTGAAGCTCACCGCAGGGTGATAAACGCCAGCCCGGGCGAGATCATCGTTCCCTATCAAGTGACGCCCGAGCTCGTGGAGCAGGCGCACGAGCTTACACGCTACATCCGCAGCGAGTACGAGGCCGCCAGGGTCCTTGTCGAGGCCGTCACCGACGAAAACCAATTCGGCCTCGAGTACCAGGTCACGGCCACCGCTCCCGCTGATGAGACCGTTATCCGCGGCTATGGAAACTGCCTGGCGCTGACGTCGGTGTTCATTGGTCTGGCACGAGGCGTCGGTCTGGATGCCTACTACATCGACGCTTCCGACCGGGTGCACGACATACGACGCGAAGAGGAGATCATCGTTGATTCCGGCCATATCGCCGCGGTGGCGCGAACGGAAAGAGGCTGGACGATGATCGACTTTGCCGGTGAGCTTCCGAACTACCGGACCTTCCGGATCATCGATGACCTAACCGTCTTGGCGCATTATTACAACAATCGCGGCTATGAAATCATCGATGCGGCGACTCAGGCTGGCGAGGAAGTTCCATGGGATCAGGTGAGACGTAACTTCGACATCGCGACCAAGGTGCGCCCCGACTTCTCGCTGGCCCACAACAACCTGGGAGTTTTGAGCGCCAAGGCGGGTGACGCCGCAGCGGCGGAGCGTGCCTACCTCGCCGCCATCGAGGCCGATGCGGAGTTCGCCGCTCCCTACCACAACCTCGGCAATCTCAGGCTTTCAGAGGGCGCTCTGGATGGTGCCATCGAGGCCTATGATCAGGCCATCAGAATCAAGTCGAAGAACCCATTCCTGCACTACCATCGTGGCGTTGCGCTCTACCGCAAGGGAGATCTGGAAGAGGCTACCGCCGCCTTCGAGCGCGCCATCAACTTGAAGCGGGATTATGTGGAGCCGCGGAATCTCCTGGCCCAGACCTACGATAGGCTGGGTCGCCACGAGGATGCCGAGAGAGTTCGGAAATCTGTGCGTGGCCTGTTGTCACAGCGCCAGTAGACCTCTAGCCTCTATCCAGTAACTATCGATTCCTGTTCATCTCCTTTCCGGTGATGATCACAGTTCTGTCACCGGCCCTGGTGGAGGAATGCGTGTGAGCCGTTGGGCCATGGTCTGCTTGCTATGGTTCACCGGAGTAGCTCTGTGCGGCGCCGATGCGG
>JAUWTE010000373.1 GCA_030609765.1 Acidobacteriota bacterium | reverse complement strand
GCGGGTCTGCTGATCATCGTGGGCATTCTGATCAAGGCTCCGGTCTTCTTTCTCGCCGTGGGCAGTCAGGCCAACGTTGGCGGCGCCGCGTCGGCGCCCATCGTGGCCTCAGCCTTCTCTCCATCCTTGGCTCCGGTAGGTGTTCTACTGGCGGTATTCGGCTATGCCCTGGGAACCTATGGTGCCTGGCTCTGTGGCCAACTCATGCGGCTGGCAGCGGGGGGTTAGCGAGCCATCCTGGCCTGTCCCTCGGCTTGCGCCGAGGAACCGACAGAAGCGTTGTTGGACCGGCTACGACGGGGAGGGAAACCTTTTGCCCCCCTTATGCGTCAAATAGATAGGCACGATACAATACAATCCACCTGTTGAGTCCGAGCCGTCGCGCCTGCTCGCTTCAGGATCCATTGCGAAGCTCGGGTTCAGGGCTCCCCAATAGCCCGATCCCCGTCGGAGCGAAATAAGTTATGTGGAGCTCTTCCAGGAACCTGAATTCCCCCGTCTGTCGAATGAGTACATATCTCTTGCGGTTAAGCACCATCATGGTTCTCGTCCTTGCCCTGGGACCGGCCCCGGCCATGGCGGCTGGGCCTGTGGCCCCACATTCGGGTCCCACACCACCCCAGGGCGAGCCTGTCGACCCCTCCCCGACGCCTGCTCGGGTCTGGATCGGTCCGGATGGAGCTCCGTTGCCGTTCCGCAACGACGAAGAAGTGATGGAGTTCATGCGCACGGCGGACATCACGGCGATGAAGGAGCTCACCTGGAGCAAGACTCGACCTTATAAGGTGTCGCTCGAAATGGACGGTGTTCGCATGAACGCCATCTTCCGCACCGTCGACGTGTCGCGTCAGCGAGTTCGCATCGGCGGGCGGTTCCACATGTTTTTCCGCGACAGTGCCATCTTCGAGTGTGCCGCCTATTCGCTCGCCCGGCTCTTCGGGCTCGAAAATGTCCCGCCCGCGGTGACCCGCAGCATTAACGGTCGTCGGGGAACCCTGCAGGTTTGGATCGAGGGGACGATCACCGGCAATGATCGGCGCCAGCAGGGGCTGCAGCCGCCCAATCCACAGGACTGGTTCCTGAACACGATGGTGATCTCGGTCTGGGATCAGCTCATCTTCAATGACGATCGCAACCCCGGAAACATTCTGATCGACTCTGACTGGGGTATCTGGATGGTCGATCATACGCGTGCTTTCCAGCGCGAATCACGGCTTCGGGATCCCGAACAGGTGACCCACTGCGAGCGCCGATTGTGGCAGAGGCTCCGGGAAGTCGGCGATGATGAGATTCGCGCCGCGGTGGCCGATTTCCTCGGACCTGCCGAAATTGACGACCTGCTGGACCGGCGAGCGAAGCTCGTTGAACGGATCGCGACGCTGATCCTCGAGCGGGGCGAGGGGGCTGTGATCTTTGACCTGGCCAGCGTTTAGTCTGGAGCACTCAACGACCCGCTGAGCGATCCAGGTGATCAGCCGACGAACTTGTAGCCCAAGCCGTGCACCGTGAGGATGAACTGAGGATGCCGGGGGTTCGCCTCGACCTTCTGTCGTAGCCAGGAAATGTGCACATCGACCGTACGCGTCGATGGCATGGCGTCGTAGCCCCAGACATTGTTCAGTAGCTCGTCGCGGGAGAGCACGACGCCACGATTCTCGATGAGGTAGCTCAGTAGCTGGAATTCGCGCGCTGACAGTTCCACCGGCTCCCCATCCCGCGTTACCTCGGCGCTCGGAAAGTCGACTTTCACCTCGCCGAACTCGTATGACCCGGTAGCGCTGGTGATTGGCGACGCGGCAGAGCGTCGCAGCAGGGCCTCGATGCGGGCCATCAGCTCTATGGTCTCGAATGGTTTAGTCAGATAGTCGTCCGCGCCGAGCTTCAGGCCGACGACCTTGTCTTCGACCTGGGCACGAGCCGTCAGCATCAGGATAGGTATGTGGACCTGTTGTTGGCGCAGATCCCTGCAGACATCGAAGCCGCTCATGTCGGGCAGCATGAGGTCGAGAATGATGAGGTCGAACGGCTCCGTAGTGGCGCGCTCGATTCCGATTCCACCCTCCCCGGCGCTCTCCACCTCGTAGCCCTCACTGCGAAACCGGTCGGAAAGAGTCAGGACAAGCCCCGGTTCATCTTCAATGAGGAGGATCCGCTTCTTCATCAGTCGCGATGGTCTGGCCAGGCTACAGGGGGCGCCCATCGGGGTGGGGGTGCGGCTCCAACTGCCTCAGTCTGCATCCTCTGCAGGTGGTTGCGTAATGGGGAGGCAGAGAGTGAATTTGCTACCCTTCCCCGGCGAGCTGTCAACAGAAACCCTACCACCATGGGCCTCGATGACCTGCTTGACCAGGCTCAACCCCAGTCCGCTGCCTTCTACTTGTGCATCCCGCACGCCCCTGCCGCGATAGAAGGGATCGAAGATGTGGCGCAGGTCGGCGGCGAGTATGCCCTCGCCTTCGTCGCGGACAGCGACTTGGATCTCCGGTCCTGACTTGCCGCGCGCTTCACGCGCGTCGATCTCGACCTCGGTCCCCTCGGGGCTGTACTTGATGGCGTTCGAGATCAGGTTCTGGATGGCTGATCTGATGGCCCCCGCGTCGGCCATGGTAAGGGGCAGGTCATTCGACACCTGCAGCCGGACCTGGACGTCGTTTTCTGCGATCAGCGACCTGCTTGCGTCCAGAGCGTCGTCGACCAACTCAGCAACTTGTACCGGCTCGAGCTTGTAGCTCTGATGGCCCGACTGGATGCGGGAGAAGAGCAGGACCCGTTCGACCATGTCGGAGAGCCGGCGGCCTTCCTTGTTGATCACTTCTCCGTAGGTCCTCGTCCGGCTCGGGTCCTCGACCACGGCATCAGCCAGGTTTTCCCCGGCCGAGCGGATCACCGCCAGCGGCGTCCGCAGCTCATGCGACACTCCGGCGACGAATTCCATCTGTTGATGTGCCAGTCGTTGCGCGCGCCGAGTCGATACGATGATCATCAGGACGCTGCCGGCGAGCAACAAAAGGGCCCCGAAGCTGATTACCAGATTGCGGTTGCGGACCCTGGCCACCGCGGCCTCGAGCGACCCGGAACGGTGCTTCACCAAGACCATCCAACGGGGCTCAACCTCCTCCTCGAGCACGTCCCAGATGACCCGGTTTCTCCAGGTCTGTGAGGGGAAGTCCCAGTATCGAAAGCGGAACGTTCCATTCTCGGCGTCATGACTCTCGAAGTCGCCTGCGCTCAGGTTGGGGCTAGACTTGTAAATGAGGTGATCGGGGCGCTCCGCATCAACGATGGCGACGTTGAATTCGAGCCCGCCATCGCCAGAGAAATACTCGTTCGACAGCGCAGGGAAGATCTCTTGCAGCAACATCTCCCGGTTCAAGACCACGACGATCCAGCTGATGGCGCGATAGCGATCGAGGCTCGATGACTGCCGCAGGAGTGCCTGCTGGACGATCACAGCCGGAACGTTCGGTTGCAGGGCTGAGGGTCCGACGGTCATTTCGTGCTGCGCGGGTGATCGCCGCAGCGAGTGGTAGAAATCGCGCCGGAGATGCTCGAGCTTCTCGGGCCATTCATCCAGTACGACGAGCTCTCCGGAGGTATTGAGCTTGCTCAGCGCGAGCCCTTCGCGCTCGTCGTGAGTTACCCAGTAAATGTTGGAGATCAGCTCGGGGAGCTGGGTGTCGTTCGCCCAGGAAGCGTACTGCAGGGCGATCTGCTCTCCCGACGTTCCTTCCTCGCCGGACTCGACCTGGAATGTGCGGTAGATGTGAGCTAACTCACCGTCGAATTCCTGCGCAAAGCGGAACGTCGCGCTGCGCAGGTTAGCCTGCATGCGCTGGCGTACGGCATCGCTCAACTCGCCCAGGAGGTTGTACTGATAGACAGCCACCAGGACCAGCAGTGCGGCCAGCAGAATGACGACCAGCATGCTCGCGGGTCGTGCAAGTTTCGAGTAGCTCATGGGCGCGATTTTAGCATCGACTATCAGGCGCAAACCTGCACTAACAGGAGCTTTTACATATTTAACAATGATTTTGCAATTTGTTAACTCGAAAAGGTTCGTAGTCAAAGACAATGGCGTGGTAATAAAAGCATGAGGGCTTCTCGTGAGAGTCCCTCTGCTGGCTCGGCCCGGGTTCACGCCAGCGATTGACTGAGTTTTCAGATTCATGAAGGC
>JAUWTE010000218.1 GCA_030609765.1 Acidobacteriota bacterium | reverse complement strand
GGCGACCATCCTGTGCATGTCGAGACCCTCGCGCCTGTGGTTGTTTTCTGCCGAGCTTCCCGGAATCTCGGAGTTCAGGCCTCCTCAGTGCAACGGCGACGGCCACGCGATGGCCTGGAGGGCCGGGGCAGAGTTCACCATGATGGAAAAATCGGTTCAGGCCGAGTGGTCGGGTACCCGCAGCTTTCCGCCCTACGCCACCGGCAACACGCACAACACCTGGTATGCCTGCTCCATGGTCGATGCCGAGGGGCGCGAAATACCCTGGGCCGACAGGGACGGCAACATCCTCTCCGAGGTCTCGGAACGGTATCGGCCGGCGCCCGGACAGAAGCTTTACCTGAAGGGCGGCTGCGAGCCGGATCTGCCCGCCTATGAGTTCCAGGGTCCGGACATCCTTCCCGTAGACGAGCTTCTGGCACAGGGCTACAAGCTGCCCCTCTACGCCGACCTGCCCTCGATGCCCGAACACGAGCGCCGCGCCATCTGGGGATTGATGGTCGGTGAGGAAGGCAAGACGAAGATCCCCATTCTGCAAAGATATTCGGCCGCAGGTTTCGATCCTGACGAGGATCTGCTGCAAAGCTATGGAGAGGGGTGGAGGTCGGCGGCCTTTCGCCCGCGGGAACGCCAGCTCTTCGGCTACCCCGGTGGGCTCGTGAACGATTGGAGCCTGAGAACCAACCTGGAGGGCTTGTACGCCGCCGGAGATCAGCTCTTCGCGTCGAACTGCCACGGCCATGCTGCAACCACGGGCCACTATGCCGGACGGCATGCGGCGAACTATGCCCAGTCGGCATCGGCGGCGGCATCGGCGGCGGCATCGGCGGCGGCGTTGTCATCGGCATCGGCGATCGGCAATGGACAGGTGGGGGCCGAGAGGTCCCGCGTCTACTCCCTGCTCGACGGAGACCCCGACTTTGGCTGGAAAGAAATGAACGCCGCCGTTGCTGAGGTCATGCAGGAGCACTGCGGCGACACCAAGAGCGAGGAGTTGCTGGGCAGTGGCCTGTCGAAGCTGCAGGATCTCAGGCAGAACCAGGCACCGCGCCTGTGCGCCCGCAATCCTCACGAGTTGATGCGAAGCCTCGAGGTATTGAACGTGCTCACCAACGCCGAGCTCGTTATTCGCGCCTGCCTGGCCAGAAGGTCCTCTGCGAGGCACCTGCACTTCAGGAGGTCGGACTACCCGGCGATGGATCCGCCGGAATGGCGCAAGTTTGTCACCGTGAGGCTCGAGAACGAGACAGTGGTCGAGGGAGAGTTGCCCCTCGACTATTCCGGTCCCCTGCCCGAGGGCTACGAGGCGCACAACGAGGAATACGTCGGGGAGGGCGACTCGTGACGAGCAAGAAGGCATACGCCGTCGTCGACCCCGCTCCGGCCGAGCCACTGAGTTTCGATGTCGATCTTTGCGTCGGGTGCAATGCCTGCGTCGATGTGTGCCAGGTCGACATCATGATCCCGAACCCGAAGGCCGGCCTTCCGCCGATCGTTTTGTATCCGGGCGAGTGCTGGTACGACGGCAGTTGCGTCGATGCCTGCCCGGAGCCCGGCGCCATCTCATTGAACGGGCAGGCCAAGGACCGCGTGCTCTTCAAGAGGAAGCGAACGGGCGAGGACTTCTATATCTAGGGTTCTCTATTCGGGGGGAGTATCCATGCGAGGGATCAGGAAGCGGCACCCTGCTCCAGGCGCCCGGGCCAATCTGTGATCGAGGGTCGCCAGCGGGAGCCCGGCCATCTCCGCGATGGCAACGTACCAGGCGTCATAGGCGGTGAGGTTTGCACGCAGCTCCCAGACCCGCTCGGCAAAGGGCTCATAGGGAAGCAACTCGATGTCGAGCCGCAACAGATCCTCATGCGCCGCCGTTGCCTCGAGCCGCGTGAGGTGCTTCGACTGCTCGAGGCGGCGTAGGACGTTCGCCGCCTCCACAAGCACGAGGTGCGGAGCCACGAGGTCACTTGTCTCCAGCAGCGCTTCGGCCCAGGCGCCTTCGGGGCCGTGATCGCAGGTGGCGGCGATAAGGGCTGAGGCGTCGACGACGACCATCATCGACGATCCGCGTCCCTCTGCTCGAGGATCAGTTCCGGGGGAATCCGCGTGTCCGCCGCCCGTTTCCGATCACGGACCTTGCGCAACCAGTCTTGCCTCGAGGGCCGTGCCGCAA
This sequence comes from Acidobacteriota bacterium, assembly GCA_030609765.1. Classification (GTDB taxonomy): domain Bacteria; phylum Acidobacteriota; class UBA890; order UBA890; family UBA890; genus CALAKE01. The sequence continues at coordinate 3,808 of JAUWTE010000218.1, read as the reverse complement.
GACGCACCAACTCGCCTCTCAGATACTCCTGCATCGACTTTCCCTCGAGAGCCGCGCGGGCCGCGAGCTCGGCGCGAACCTCGTCGGGGACGTTGCGGATGGTGATCTGCACAGGCATGCTGGCATTATGACACTGGTGCCTGCATTTTACCATCACCATGGTATCGATCCCAACTGGACTCGCGATCATCCCCCGGCCGCTCCGGGATTCATCAATGGACTGAGACGGCCACCAGCGGTCTGATTCCGCAATCGGGATTGGAGTGTCCTCAGGTAGGCTTGCTGTGGCTGGCTCATTTAGCGCGGTAGGCGGTTGTACCGACTCAGGATCTCCAGCAAACGGTCGTGCGGCAGGGCCTCGATGCGATGGGCACGGATGTCGTCCATCTGCCCCTGGACGAGACGAAAGCCCAGGACATCCTGGACGTCACGCCAGGTCGCCAGTGATGCCCGCGATCGGACGCCAGCCACGAATGGATCCAGTGCCTAGCCCGAACTTTTCAACGGCTAGGAGTCTACTTGGCGCGTAGCGCTTCGATGGGATCCACTCGCGCCGCACGTCGAGCGGGCAAGTAGCTGGCAAGCATTGTTAGGGCCGTGATGCCGACAGCCACTGCCGCGTAGGTCAGCGGGTCCATGGCGCCGACCCCGAACAGCAGGGCCGACATCAGGCGGGTCAGGCCGAAGGCGGCAGCCAGACCGACAACCACACCCACCGCGGCCAGCAGCAGTGCATGCCGAAGCACCAGGCGGCTGACGTCGCGCTGCTGGGCGCCCAGTGCGATGCGGACACCGATCTCCCTCCGCCGCTGCGAAACGACGTAGGAGGTCACTCCGTAGATACCCACCGCGCCGAGCAGCAATGCCGCGCCGGCGGCAATCCCGAGCATCACCAGAGCAAAGGAGGTGCGGGCCATCGACCGGTCGAAGATCTCTTGCAGGGTGAGAACGTTGGCCAGTGGCAGGTTCGGGCTCACCGCCCAAACCGCCTCGCGCACGCTATCCAGGAAGTTCGGCTCACCAAGGCGCGCGGTGCGAATGGCGAACTTGATGGTTCGCTGCACACGGATCTCCTCGTCCCAGAACTGCCCCTGCAACATCGGCCAGAAGACCGTCTTGGTGGCCTCTTGATCGACGCCGTCGTCGCGAATGTCTCCGACCACCCCGATGATCTCGCGCCAGGGTTGTTCCTCCGTCAAGCCTTCGAGGGTCGGTAACTTGACACGCTTGCCAAGGGCGTCGGCGGGGCTATCCCAGTACTCGACGGCGAGGTTCTGGCTAACCATCAGTACGTTCGCCCGAGTATGAACGTCGGCCCAGGTCAGCGCTCGGCCCGCGACCACTGGATTTTCCATGGTCGCGAAGTAGCCGGGAGACACCCACTTGAAGCGGCGGATGGGTGGAATCTGGCCTTCCGGCATCGGGAAGCCCTCGACGTCGATCGCGTCGTTGCTATTCCACCCGTCCATGGTGATGGACGAGGCTCCGCCCACCGAAAGCACGCCGGGAATCTGCTCGAGGTTCTGCTGAACTTGTTCGATGGCAAGCGCTACCTGTTCGGGATCCTCGATTTCGGCACCAGGGATGCTGATTCTGACGGTCAACACTTCTTCGGGTCGCCCAAAACCGGGGTGAACACTCCGCAGGGCCACGAAGCTCCGGATCATCAGCCCGGATCCAACCAGCAGCACGAGCGCCAGCGCCATCTGCGTTACAACGAGCACGTTGCGCGCCCGGTGCCGCTGCTTGCCGGCGCTGCCGCCGCGGCCACCTTCCTTCAGCGCGCCGGTCAGGTCATTGCCGTACTTGAGAACGGGGACCAAGCCGAACAAGAGCCCGGCGAACAGCGATAGCGCCAGAGTGAACAGAAGGACCTCAGGATCGAGCCCGATTTCATCGAGCCGCGGTAATCCCTGTGGACCCATGTACTGCAACAGTCTCAGACCGGCATACGCCAGCCCGAGCCCGCAGAGCCCGCCAATGATTCCCAGTGTCAGGCTCTCGAGCAGGAAGTCGCGCGCCAGCGCTGCTCGGCTCGCCCCCATCGCTGTTCGCACGGCGACCTCGACCTGGCGATCCTCGGCGCGCACCAGATAGAGATTGGCAACGTTGGCACAGGCAATCAGAAGCACCATTCCCACCGTCCCCAGCAGCACCCAGAGCATGGTCCCTACGTCCCCGACCACGTCCTCTTTGAGGGGCCGGACCCGAGCGCCGAATTGCGCCTGATCGAGCATCTCTCGCGTGAGGCCCCGCGGGAACTTTTCCAGCGCCATGGGCACCATGCGCATGACGTCGTCGTTGGCCTGATCGATGGTCACCGCGGTATTCAGCCGGCCCACCGCCTGGTAGCTGAAGTTGCCGAAGAAGACCTCCGCGCGGTCGAACTGGAACGGTAGGTAGAGAGCCGGGTCGAAGTCGAGAAACTGCAGGTCGGCCGGCAAAACACCGATGATCTGCCGCGGGCGACCGTCGACAATGAGGGTGTCGCCAAGAACGGTGGGATCCCCGCCCAGGTGAGTCTGCCAATACCCGTGGCCGAGAATCACGGTCTCGGGGGCATCGGGGGAGTCGTCCTCGGCAGTGAAGATGCGACCGACGGTGGTCTGGATCCGCAGGATCGGCAACGTGGTGTAGGTGACTCGCATCACCTCCACTTCCTCCGGTTCCTCGAGGCCGGTCACGGTCGAAGAGCTGTTGTCCCACATTCCGACACTCTCGAAGGCACGCATCTCATCCATGTAGGTAAAGTGCAGAGCCGGCGACTGGTTGATCAGGTCGAAGCCCAGTCCGGGCACCGTATACCAGATACCCACCAGGTCATCAGGATCCTCGAAGGGCAAAGGCTCTAGCAACACCCCGTTAACGACGCCGAAGACGGCAGCGTTGGCACCGATCGCCAGAGCAAGGGTCACCACCGAGATCACGGCGAACATGGGCGAGCGGGCGAGCTTGCGAAGGACGTAGCGAAACTGTCTGCCGGATTCCATATAGCTACCTCGGCGGTGAACTAGCGAGCGTGGGGGCGACCGTGCGCCGCCCCATAAGCTTTCTACGACAGAGGGGAGAGAGAGTTTCGAGCGCGCCCTCCGTAGCGGTGTACCCGAAACCTTCTGTCGTTTACAGTCTGAGGGTCACGAGCAGGGCGAGTCGGATTGAATCGACGACGGACAACAGCCCGAATCGGCAACTAGCCAGGACCAATCGACGACCGGGAAAAACCCTCAAACAGGAGTCTCGCCATGGCCGCGACGCGAAGGCAATTCCTCCAGTCAGTTTCAGCAGCAGCCATGACAAGCACGGTCGTCGGGAAAGTCGAGGCGTCCGCAGCGAGCACGGCCGAAAAGGAGGCCGGGGCGGCTGCGGCGTCCGCAGGCACCGCGGGCCGGGCCGGCCAACAGAGCGCAACCGATCCCCTCGGTGTGCGAGCCGACTTTCCCGTGGTCGAAAACGGAATCTACCTCGACTCACCGTACATCGCGCCGTCTCCACGCCAGGTCATCGAGGCGGGCCAAGCGTTCTTGGATGCCAAGGGGAACGACCCCTTGCCGCTTGGCGCGATGCTCGAGGAAACGGACCAGGTGCGGAGCAAGTTCGCGGAGCTCATCGGAGCCAAGGAATCGGAAATCGGCATCGTCGACGCCACCAGCGCAGGTGAAAACCTGGTGGCCAACTCACTCGATTTGGGTGCCGGCGACAACGTGGTGATCGACGATCTGCACTACGAGACGACGTTCGTGTTGTACCGGCACCTGGAAGAAACAAGGGGCGTCGAGCTGCGGATCCTCGCGAGCGAGGACGGGGCGGC
>JAUWTE010000274.1 GCA_030609765.1 Acidobacteriota bacterium | reverse complement strand
GGTAGGCCCCGCTATCGACCCCATCTTCGAGGTGACCGAGACCGAGTCGTTCTACTGGACCGGCACGACGCTCCTCGAATCACCGCCCATGCTAGGCACCGGCGCGCATGCCGTTTACATCGCCTTCGGCCAGGCGTGGGGTAACATGTTCGGGAACTGGATGAACGTTCACGGCGCGGGAGCCCAGCGTAGCGATCCAAAGAGCGGCGACCCCGCCGACTGGGCGGATGGGCTTGGCCCGCAGGGTGATGAGATCCGGATCTACAACTACGCGCGCTGCGTGCGGGGAGGGGCGTGAGATCATCGCCACCACACCCCACGTGGCTAGATCGCCTCGCGCAGACGGTCTTCCTCGGCACGGAGCCAATCGAGCAGGTCGCGGAACTCGGGATGGCTACGCAGATCCTGCAAGAAGTAATCTCGCTCGTAATAGGGAAGGCAGGGAAATCCGTTGACAGCGGCCTGGCGCAGCCACCCGACGGCATCGTCGTGTCTACCGAGCAGTGTGTATGCAACACCGACGTTGTACTCGATGTGATGCGCGTGGGCGAATGAGGCCCGGCCCGCCAACGCGATCTTCACCTTCTGTTCAGCGGCAGCACCGTCACCCTCGACAGCATATGCGATCGCGCTCACGCTGTTCAGCAGAGGATCATTCTCTCCGAGTTCCTCGGAGCTTGCCACATCGATGAGACGTACCGCTTCATCTGTTCTGCCAAGACGCAGGAGTGCCTCCGCCGCATACGGTGACGCCCAGACCGGAAGGGGCTCCAGGACTGCGAACGCACTATCGAACTCCCCACCCCACAGCCGAATCAGTCCCCGTCTGAACTGTGCGTACACGCTCAGCGGGTCGAGAGACTGCGCAATCAGCGTCTCTTCCAGAGCTTCGTCCAGCAGGCCCACGTGGCTGTATACCCCCGCCAGGTCATCGTGGGCATCGCTCACGTTCGGATTGAGGGCTATTGCCCGCTTGAGATCTCTCGCCGACTCTTCGTGACGGAATCCATATAGGGCAGACCAGAGCACATCACCCCGCGCCGCGTAGCCCTCGGCCAGGGTGGAATCCAGCGCGAGTGCTCGTTCAGCGGCCGCAAGCGCCTTCCGAGTCCAGACCTCGGAGCCCTCGAACGTGGCGCTCTGCTCCTCGTACACACGAGAAAGGGCTGCATGCGCCAGAGCGAAGTCGGGGTCGAGCTCGACGGCCAGCTCCAGGTAGGCCATCGCCGAATCCTGGCTCTGATGCGTAAGGTGGCGGAAATGGGCAAGACCTCGCAGGTAGGCGTCGTACGCCTCCTGATTGCTGGTTGGGCGCGTGGTCATCGCCTCCTGCTCCAACCCGAGGACCATCACCTCCAGTGCCCTCGCTACCTGCTCGGCGATGTCAGACTGCACGCGAAACACCTCGGTCATGTTCTCATCGAACGGGCGCGCCCAGAGATGTACGTCTTCCGATACGTCTATCAACTGCGGGATGATGCGAACGCGACTCGTTGGATCACCCGGCCGCTCCCGCTGCACGGTGCCTTCGAGGATGTATCCCACTCGAAGTTCGTCACCGATCTCCTCGGGGGTCTTGGTCGTGTTCTTGTACAACACGGCGCTGGTGCGTGAGATCACCTGAAGACCCGCCATGTTGGCAATGCGGGCTGTAATCGCGTCGGTCATGCCGTCTGCGAAGTACTCATCCTCGGGTGCACCGAGGTTCTCGAACGGAAGCACCACGAGTCGCGGTGGACCCGCAGGAAGAGAGCCGCGTGGCCACACGACGAGGGCAGCGATCGCCGCGACAGCGACTACCCCAATCGAGATCAGGGTCGACACGAGTGGCTTGCGTCTCGCGCGGTCGAGACGTGCGGGACCCCTCACCTGCTCGAGACTCAATGCCTCACCAAACTGCGCTGCCGTGGTGAACCGATCGGCCGGAGCCTTGGCCAGTGCCTTGCGCACCGCTTCGTCGACAACCTCCGGCACCGTTTCACGAACAACCGAGATGTGAGGGGTATCCTCACTCAGCTTCTTCGCCACCACCGCTTGTGCGGTGGGTCCGGTGTATGGCGGCTCTCCCGCGAGCATCTCGTAGAGCACACAGCCCAGCGAGTAGATGTCGGTGCGTCCGTCTAAGGTCTCTTGGTCGGTCGCCTGCTCCGGGCTGGAGTACATGGGCGTGCCGACGGCGAGGCCGGTTTGCGTCAACCGGTCGGTCTTTGCCGCGCTGAGGGCTCGGGCGATTCCAAAATCGGCGATGACCGCATGACCCTCGCTCAAGAGAATGTTGCCCGGCTTTATGTCACGGTGTACCACCCCGTGCCGGTGCGCGCAATCGAGTCCGTCGGCAATTTCAACAGCCAATCTCACGGACTCGTCCACTGAGAGCTGTCTCTCACGGTCGAGCCGTTCGCGTAGACTCTCGCCCCCCACATAAGGCATGACGTAGTAGAGCAGCTCCTCCGCCTCGCCGGAGTCGATGAGCATGAGGATGTGAGGGTGATTGAGGCTGGCGACCGTTTCGATCTCCTGCAGGAAGCGCTGACCCCCGAGGGCTGCAGCGAGTTCGGGATGCAGGACCTTGATCGCCACCTTGCGGTGGTGCTTGAGGTCTTCGGCCAGGAAGACAGTGGCCATGCCGCCACGGCCGATCTCGGACTCGACGGCATAGCGGTTGGCAAGTGCTGCCTTTAGACGTTCCAGCAGGTCGGCCACGGACGCCCCCTGGGGAACGAGAGGGTACGATCAATATAGGTGAGAGCTGCCGAGTGTGCCTGCCCCAGGATGTACGTCCGTGGTTTCGCGGAAGGTGTCGGCAGGCTGCACCAATCCTCTAGGCCAGATTGAAGTTACGGATCAGTGCCTGGAATCGCGGGTGGGGGCGCAGGTCCCTGAACAAAAAAGAGCCCTTGAGCCCGTACATGCCACCGCCCCGCTCCTCGTAAGCCCTCTCCAGGCAGTCCATGGCCGTGTCATGCTCACCGAGGCCCGTGTACACGTAGGCCAGGTGGTAGGGCGAGACGTACCTCCGCTTTGCCAGTCGCTCCATCTTCCGCAGCACCTTGCGCGCCTTCCCTACGTTCCCGGTCATCGCCAGGGCTTGGCCGAGCTGCGCTTGAAACATGGTGTTCGTCGGCGAAAGCGAGGCCGCCTTTCGCAGAGCAGCCAGGCCCTCTTCGGGTTGCCCCAGAAACAGGTAGGTCCAGCCGAGGGTGGCGCGTCCGTGCGCGAAGCCCGGCTCGTTCTCGACGATCCGCCGCGCCGGTTCCAGCGCTTCGTCGTACCGTCCAGCCCGCAGCAGCGTGGACACGCGATCCAGCCGGTGCTCCAGTGGATCGAGCTCGTGGGCCCGCTCCTGCAATTCGAGCGCTTCCTCGTAGCGTTCGAGTCCAGCCAGCATCCTCCCGTAGATGTCCAGGGTGTCCGCGCTTCCGGGATTGATCTCCAGGGCACGCTTGAATTCCCGCTCGGCCCCACTGAAATCGAAGTCGTACGAGAACTTGACGAGGCCCAGCATGGTGTGCGCCTCGGCGAGATCGGGGTCCAGCTCCAGCGCCTTCGTCGCTGCCTCCCTGGCGCGCTCGTAGGCCTCGGCCGGCTCGAGCACACCGCCCGTCGCGCCTGCACCCGCCTCCGCGTATGCCAGAGACAGCATGGCGTACGCCATCGCATAGTTGGGATCGCGAGCGATCGCCTGCTCCAGGTGCCATTTCGCAGCCTCGAAACCCTCCTGCGTCACATGGAGAAGACCGTATCGGCCCCTGAGATACAACTGGTAGGCCTCGACGTCGTCCGTGGGTTGGCGCAGGACGCGGGTCTTCTCACGAGGCGAGAGTTCCGCTTCCAGTGCGCCGGCGATCTGCAGCGCGACGTCGGTCTGAATGGCGAAGATGTCGGACAGCTCTCGATCGTACGTTTCGGACCACAGGTGGCGGTCGGTCGCGGCATCGATGAGATGCGCCACGATTCTGACGCGGCCCCCGGCGTGGCGCACGCTCCCATCAAGAAGCGTCGCGACGTTTAGTTGCGCGGCGATCTCTCCGGCCCCCTGCTGGCGCTCCTTGAAGGGCATCACCGAGGTGCGGGAGATCACTTTCAGCGCGCCGATCTGCGACAACTGCGCGATCACGTCTTCCGTGATCCCGTCGGCGAAGTACTCGTTCGCGGGATCCGCGCTCAGGTTGAGGAAAGGCAGGACAGCCACGGATTGTGAGGTCGGCGGCGCGGCGGCCGGTGCGGTCAGAGCCTCCAGGAACTCGGCGACCGAGGCGAAGCGATCAGCGGGATCCGCGGAGAAGCCTCTAGTGAGCGTCCGCTCGACATGCGCCGTGGCCCTCCCGCGGAGGCGCTGCATGTCGGGAACCGGCTCGGTCAGGCGGCTGGAGATCAGGGCCCGCGCCGTGTGACCCGAGTGAGGCGCCTGGCCGGCGAGCATCTCGTACAGGATGCAGGCAAGGCTGTATTGATCGCTGCGTGCGTCCAGCTCCCGCTCACCGGCCGCTTGCTCCGGGCTCATGTATCGTGGTGTGCCGACCAGCAGCCCGGTATTGGTGAGCCGGGAATCCTCCGCGGTGCTAGCCGCCAGGGCGATTCCGAAGTCCATTAACATGGGGACGCCCTGGTAGAGCAGGATGTTCTCCGGCTTGAGGTCCCTGTGAATCACACCCCTCCCGTGAGCGTACTCCAGTGCCGAAACCACATCGCCGACGATGCGCAGGGCCTCGTCCGGCGGGAGACTCCCCTCGCGGTCCAGTTTCTCCCGCAGGGATTCGCCTTCGACATGCGGCATCACGTAGAACAGGTGCGAATCCGACTCACCGGAATCATACACGGGCAGGATGCCGGGGTGATTGAGCCGTGCCGCGACCTGGATCTCGTGATTGAATCGCGCGGGGCCGATGATCGACGACAACTCGGGCCGAAGCACCTTGACGGCTACCCTTCGATCGTGCTTCCCGTCGAGCGCCAGGTAGACGACAGCCATACCGCCGCTCCCGATCTCTCGCTCGAGCGTGTAGCGACCGGCGAGCGTGGTGCCGAGGAGCGGAATCCGGTCTGACGCGTCACTCACCATATCGCGCGTCGATGACTTCGAGG
>JAUWTE010000537.1 GCA_030609765.1 Acidobacteriota bacterium | reverse complement strand
GGTGGAAGTGGCCGTGTGGGTGTCGAGCTCGGTCCTGACGTATTTCTTGGAGGCACATCCCGCTGCTACCAGCGCGATCAGCACGACGCCTACCATGGTCAAGCGTTTTAGTTTGTCGTTCACGGTGGTTCTCCTTGAGATCCGTTGGCTAGCTCTTCGCGGGGGTGACCTGCTTACCGCTCCGCGGTTGCATGTCGATGTTGCCCCGAAAGTTGGCGCCCTCTTCCAGCACCACGCGGGGGGCGACGGCGTTGCCCTCGACTCGCCCAGACTGGCGCACGACTACCTTCTCATCGCCGTAGAGATTGCCGGTGACCTGGCCTTCTACGAAGACGGTCTTGCAGTGGATGTCGGCCGTTACGCGGCCTTTTTCGCCGATGGTCACGGTATTCTGCCGGAAGGAGATCTCGCCATCGATCTGCCCCTCGATCAGCACATCCGCTTCGCCGGATACATTTCCCTTGATCGAGATGGAAGGTCCCAGAACCGCCTGGCGGGACGGTGTGCCGCTGGCTGCTGGACGGCTGGGTGGAGTTGCTTGCGGCTGGGGCTGCGACTGCGGCTCTGTATCCGACTGGGGTTTGTTCCACACCTTGATTGCTCCTCCTGAGACGGGTTGATTTGAGTGCACTTCTCCCGGTTGTGGAGCCTATCTGAAAAGCAACCCTCGTGCCAAAGAGCTGTCGTCCCTGTATGTCACTTCGAATCAGTCAGTTGCATCAAAAACGGAAATTTGCTCGAACGGTTACTGGGTCTGATGAAGGGAATTGTTCCCGTGTTTTCGACAGAGGGTCGAAATGTCACGCCGAGAGGGGAATTTTTCCCTGTTAGTATTCGATCCTGAACGAGCCGGCATGAATAGTGCGGGTTAGACGTCCCGCATTGATGGCGATTTTGTAGCGGCTCGGGAAATCGTGAAGGGGTGGTCGATGAGCAGAGACAGGCTGAAGGTGCTTGTAGTCGACGATGAAGCGGCGATGCGTGAGGTGCTGGAGATGCGCCTCAAGCAATGGGGGTTCGAGGTCATCTTGGCCAAGGATGCGGCCGAAGCTCGAGCGATCGCAGAAGAGAGGGATCCGGACGCGGTCATCTCCGACCTGGTTCTTCCGGATAGCTCGGGCCTGGACCTGGTGAAGAGCCTTCAGGGGGGAGAGGCGCACCGCCCCGTGATCATGATCACGGCTCATGGAGCCGTTGACATTGCGGTCGAAGCCATGAAGCTCGGCGCGATGGACTTCCTGACGAAACCGATCGACTACGAGCAACTCAAGGCGACCCTTCTAGCCGCCAAACACGAACTGGAAAGACGAGTCCATGCGCAGCATCTGGAGCAGACCCTGGCCGACGGCGCCGGCCTGGGACTGCTGATCGGAGCCTCGAAGCCCATGCGCGAGGTGTACGAGCTCTTGAGGGTTCTCGCCAGGAGTGAGGCCTCGGCCATCATTACCGGCGAGAGTGGCACCGGCAAGGAACTGGCAGCCCGCACGGTGCACGATCTGAGCGCCAGGAGTAACGAGCCGTTCATAGCGGTCAACACCGCGGCGATAGCAGAGGGAATCACCGAGAGCGAGCTGTTCGGGCACGAGAGGGGTGCCTTTACCGGGGCTTTCAGCCCGCGGCCCGGGTATTTCGAAATGGCTGACCGGGGCACTCTCTTCCTGGACGAGATCTCCGAGATGCCAGGTGCCTTGCAGCCCAAGCTCCTACGGGTCTTGGAAGATGGCAGGGTGAGGAGGGTCGGCGGGAAAAGCGAGCGCGCTGTAGATGTCAGAACGCTCGCTGCCACCAATCGAGACCCGGACTCGGCGCTCGACTCCGGGCTCTTGCGAGGTGATCTCTACTATCGCTTGTGCGTCTTCACCATCGAGATGCCGCCGCTCCGAAACAGACCGGAAGATATTTCCCTGTTGACCCAGCATTTCATCACGCAGTTCAACGCCAAGCACGGGACTGCGGTGGAGGGCGTTTCGGAAGCCACTCTGGATCGGTTGGGTACCCACGACTGGCCAGGCAACGTCAGGGAGCTGCGCAATGTCATCGAACGGGGCATTATCCTCGCCCGGCAGGGCTGGATCGAGACGGTCCACTTGCCTCCCTTCATTCGCGGGGGCGAGATCGAGAGCCGGTCGGGGTTGGTACTGCCGGAAGGCACCACGGTGGCAGAAGCCGAGAAGATGCTCATTCTCCAGACCCTGGAGAGAGTAGGCAACAACAAGGCCAAGGCGGCTCGATCACTCGGGGTTGACGTGAAGACCATCCGTAACAAGTTGC
>JAUWTE010000137.1 GCA_030609765.1 Acidobacteriota bacterium | reverse complement strand
TCCTTACTAGTTCCCTCTATGCCACGATCAATCCAGGCCATGTACGCTCCGACCAGTGCCGCGATCGCCATGATCAGCGCACCCCCCGCTCGCAGCCAGTTTGGTCCTCCCGACCAAAGCAGTACCCAGGTCTGGCCGGCGTAGTAAACGCCATACAGAACCGCGTACCCCGAGAGTAGCGGTCGCGACAGGGCCATCCAGGCGACAGTCATCGTCACCAGGCCGGCGTAGAGCATGGAAAGCCCGACGAGGTCGTAGTTCGCTAGCAGCACCCCGCCAGCTCCGGCCTCGGATCGGGTGGAGAAGTGAACCAGTGCCAGGACCACGGAAAGAGCTCCCGAGGAAAAAATCAACAATCGAGCTTTAGTCATGCCGCTACAGTAGACGCCACTGGCGGAACTGACAACTGTCACCGTCTTGGCCCTTCCCTGGTAGAGTAGGGAGCCCATGAGCCGTCACCGAATCGCCTTCGTCGGGGCCGGTGCCTTTGGCTTCGCCCTAGCCATTCATCTGGATCGCTCACGCGGCGATCAGGTCGAAGTGCGCCTGTACGACGATGACCGTGATCTGCTCGACCTTCTGGCCCGAGGAGAGATCCACCCGCGCATCGCCGGTGACCTGCGCCTACCTGAGTCGGCATCGGTCTTCACAGATCTGGATGAGACTCTCGACGGTGCGGACCTCGTGGTTCTTGCCGTTCCAGGACGGGCCGTTCCTCTCGCCGCCGCTGGCCTGGCAGGCAAGATCCCGGCCGATGTGCCCCTGTTGAACGTCTCGAAGGCGCTGGAGTTGGAGAGCGGGCGGCGGATCAGCGAGATCGTCGCCGAGGTCAGGGGGGAGAGTGCTCCCTACGCGACGTTGGCGGGCGGAATGATTGCCGCAGAGCTCGCCCGGGGCCGCCGTCTGGGTGCCACCATCGCCATGAAGGACAAGCGGCAAGCGGCCTCACTGGCGCGCATCCTGGAAGGCCCCGGGCTCTATGTCGAGGCCAGCGATGATGTGATCGGTGTCGAGTATGCTGCCGCGTTCAAGAGCGTGCTGGTCATAGGAGTTGGCTTACTCGAGGGGCTGGGTTGCGTGTTTGGAACCCTCACTCTGTTCCTGTCGCTGGCGTCAGAGGAAGCGCAAGAGCTCGCTGTCTCGCTGGGGGCCAAGCGCGAGACCTATTCGATGGTGAGCCAGTGCTGGGGCAACGATTTGCTGCTGAGCGCCTTCGGGTCTACTCGCAACCGAGCCTTCGGCGTCGCGGTAACCGAAGCCCTGCGCGAGGGTCGTGAATCAGGAGACTCCGGACGGGGGCAGGAATCGCCCCCGGAGCAATGGAAGGACCGGCGTCGGGAGCTCATCCTGGAGGTGCGGCGGGAGATGGAGGCGCGGCGGGGTACGGTCGAAGGCGTTTCCACCGCGACGGTGCTGCCGCAGCTAGCGGCTCGGACAGGTCTCGAGATCCCTCGCCTGGGTGCGGTTGTTGGCCTTCTCGAAGGCCGCCTGGATGCTGATGAGGCTGCCGAGTTGATGCTGGTCTAGCGGCGACGGTCAAGCAGGCAAGATAGTAGCGACTGCCACACGCACCGCCTCGAACCAAGGAGTGGGATGAAGGCCGATGGCAATCACCAGCGCCACCAGCACCAGTAGCGCCACAGCGTTGGCGAACGAGGACGGCAGGCTGCTGGCCTCCGTGGCGTCCTCTTCCTCCTGCATGTACATCACCACGATGACGCGGAGGTAGAAGTAAATCGCCACTCCCGACGCCAGTGCCATGGCGATCGCGAGCCCCAGTCGACCTGCCTCGATTGCTGCTCCGAGGACAGCTACCTTGGCCAAGAAGCCTGCAGTCGGCGGGATGCCGGCGAGCGACAGGATCATCACGGCGAGGGTGGCTGCCAGCCATGGCCGCCGCCAGCCGATGCCGCGGTAGGCCGCGAGGCTGTCTGCCTCGCACGGAGACTCGGACGACAAGATCGTGACCACACCGAAGGCTCCCAGCGTCGTCAGCACGTAGGCGAGGACGTAGAAGGTCATTGCCTGCGCCCCGGCGACACCACCCGCGAGCAAGGCGACCATGACGTATCCGAGATGAGCTACGGATGAGTAGGCGAGCAAGCGCTTCAGGTCGTCCTGCAGGAGGGCCAGGAGGTTGCCCCCGAACATGGTGAGCACTGCCAGAACGGTAATCCCTGCCGCCCCGCCTATCTCTCCGAGGCCCACGGGGCCCACGGCACGCAGTAGCACGGCCAAAACGGCGCCCTTGGAGCCCGTGGCAATTAGCGCCGTCACGGGAGCAGGAGCGCCCTGGTAGACGTCGGGTGACCACATGTGGAAGGGCACCAGTGCCAGTTTGAAGGCGAACCCGACGAATAGGAAAATGCCTCCCGCCAAGGCCCAAGCAGCTTCCGCCTGTTGACCGAACTGGGGCGCGAGATCGGCGATCGCACGAAACGCGGGATTCAGCAGCAGCGTACCCGTGGCGGCGTACACGAGCGCGATGCCGAACAAGAGAAAGCTCGAGGACAACGCCGCTAAAACGAGATACTTGGCCGCAGCTTCCAGTGACCTCGAGTCCTCCCGCAGATAGCCGATGAGGGTGTAAAGAGACACCGTGAGTATCTCGAGCCCGAGAAACAGGGCCGCGAAGTGGTTGCTACAGGCCAGCACTCCCATTCCCGTAGCGGCGAAAAGCAGCAGAGCATAGAACGCGTCCGTATCCTTCTCGCGAACGGCCAGATATGGACGTGCGAACATGGCCAGCAACCCGGTCGCCGCGTAGATGAGTGTGAGAAAGAAGAGGGCGTAGCTGTCGATAATCAACAGCGGTGTCACCGTTCGAGGCGCTGTCCCGTATGCCATCCCGACGCACAGCAGCGCCGCGGCCAGGGCGCCCACCGCGAGTCCATGATGCAGCCGGCGGTTGGCATTGAAGCCACCCAACAGCATCACGAGGGTGCCTGCCAGAGCTGGGACGATCAGCGGCGCCAGAGACCACAGATCAGCGCCGCTCATGATCCCGTCTCCTCGTTTCCCGCTCGCGCGGATGCCGGAATGGCGTGTGCGGAGCCCGGCGACGATTCTGTCGTGACGCCGGGGTTCGTGCCTGTGAGGCCCACGGCAGATTCAGCGACCGGGACCCGGCTGGCGGGAGCTATCTCTGCACCGGTTGGGTCGGACGGGGGTTGGAGTGAAAAATCGGCGGTGTTTTCCGCGGCGGTGCGGAGCACATCGAGGCCGACCTCTGGATCGGCCGGATTGAAGGGGATGCTCTGGGAGATGATGCCGGCCAGCGACGGTTCGGCGGCGCGCAGGAAAGGCTGCGGAAGCAGCCCGAGCACGACCGCGGCCACCGCCAGGATCCCCAAAGCCAGAACCTCGCGCGGGCTGAGATCGGCGATCACCGCGGCGTTGCGGCTGGGACCGTAGAATGTGCGCTGCATCAAGGCCAGCATCGCTATCGTCCCCAGCACGATTCCGAGCACGCCACCCGCCACCAACATCGGCGTCACCGGAAAGCTACCGAGCAGAATCAGGAACTCGCCGACGAAATTCCCGAATCCGGGCAGGCCGACGGAGGCCAACACGAACAACAGGGCGAAGGCCGATAGCTTCGGGACCTTGCTCCACAGCCCGCCAAGCTCCGAAAAGTCTCGCGTGTGCAGGCGCTCCTGGATCATGCCGGCTATGGCGAACATCGCACCGGTGGCAACACCGTGCGCCAGCATCTGCATCACCGCGCCTTGCAGGGCTGTGATTTGCCAGACTGCCACGGCGAGCATGACGAAACCCATGTGGCTGACGCTGGAGTAGGCCACCATGCGCTTCAGGTCGCGCTGCGAATACGCCAGGATCGCACCGTAGATGATACCAATGACCCCCAGCACGGCCAGTGGGGTCGCGAGCGATGCAGCGGCATCCGGGAACAAGGGTACGGCGAACCGGATCAACCCGTAGCCGCCCGTCTTCAACAGCAGGCCGGCAAGGAGAATACTGCCGGCGGTTGGTGCCTCGGTATGGGCGTCTGGTAGCCAGGTATGCAGTGGGAACAGCGGCAACTTGACGGCGAAGGCGGCCACGAATCCGAGGAATATCCAGCGCGCGGTGGAAAGCCCGATCTGCGTCCCCAGCAGCCGTGTGTAGTCCATCGTGTAGTTGCCCGTGGCGGCACCGTGGGCGTAGTAGAGGGTCAGGATCGCTACCAATAGAAGAAGCCCGCTGACCATGGTGAAGATCATGAACTTGATGGCCGCGGCGATGCGACGCTCATGCCCCCACACGCCGATGAGGAAGTACATCGGCACGAGCATGAGCTCCCAGAAGAAGTAGAACAGAAAGAGGTCGTAGGCTAGAAAGACGCCCATGATTCCCGCCACCGTCGCCATGATGCACAGGTAGTGGGCGCCGACGGCCCGCGTTACCTCGCGCCAGGAGATCAATACGGCGACCGTTCCCAGGCAGGCTGTCAGAATGACGAACAGCAGGTTGAGGCCGTCCAGGGCAAGGTGGAACTCGATGCCGTAACGAGGGATCCAAGAGATTCGCTGCTCGAGCACGGGACCCTGGGCCGCCGGCAGGGTTTCCTGGAAGCCGAACCAGAGGGTGGCAGCCAGGGCCACCGTCAGCAGCGCTGCCAGCAGCGACACCCAGCGAGCTGCATCGTCGCTCCTGCGACCCAAGATCACCGCCAGCCCGCCGCCAGTGAGCGGAACCGCGATCAGTGCCGTGAGAATTTGTGGGCTCATGGCCACAGCCAAATCGTTAGTAGCAACAGGATCCCGAAGACGAGAGCGCCGGCGTAGGTCCGCAGGCGGCCGGTCTGGGTTACCGACAGAAGAACACTCGAAAAGCGGGCCGTGCCGGCGATCGCATCGACGACATCATCCACAGGCTCATCCCGGAGCAGCTTGGCGAGGGCCACGTACGGTCGCACGAAAACCAACTCGTAGACCTCATCGAAGCCCCAGCCAGATCGCCAGGTAGCCTCGATCAACCTGCCCACAGCTCCCTGCTTGAGCCGTTCCAGCCAGGCGGGCCGCATGACGAAGAAGTAGTAGGCCAACAGAACGCCAATCAGGCTCATCGCCGCCGCTGCCCCCTGAACTGCGAGCTCGGCCGTGTGGGCGGCCTCCGCCGAGGCGAACCCCGCGTGCTCACCGCCGACTGTGTGCTCGGCCGCGGCGAAGACAGGGTTCAAGAAGTCGCCGAGCGCGTGGTAGCCGCCGAGTGTCTCAGGGGTCTCGAGAAATCCGATCAGCAGCGCGCCCGCGGCCAGCCCGACGCAGGGCCACAGCATCAACGCTCGCGGCCGATGCACCTCTCCACGCGATGCGGGGCCGGGCGAGCCGGAAAAGATCATGAAGTACCAGCGGAACGCGTACAGCGTGGTCAATCCGGCCGTGATCAACAAGCCCGCCAGGATCATCGGATGTCCGTACGGCGGCTGCAACGAAGCCCACAAGATCGCGTCCTTCGAGTAGAAGCCCGACGTGATCAGAGGCAGGCCGGCGAGAGAGCCGACTCCCACCGCCGCGAGCGCCGCTGTGCCCGGCAGGGCACGCCCATGTCGCAGGCCACCCATGCGGTGCAAGTCGGTTTCTCCGTGGAGGGCGTGCGAGACGGTGCCGGCGCTCAAAAAGAGCAATGCCTTGAAGAAGGCGTGCGTCATCAGGTGGAACAGGGCAACCGCGAAGGCCCCGACACCCAGGGCGGCAAACATGAAGCCGATCTGGCTGATGGTGGAGTAGGCGAGGACGCGCTTGATGTCCTTCTGCGCCAGGGCCGCGCAGCCCGCCAGAAAGGCGGTCAGCGTGCCGACGATCGCAACTGCCGCCATCACCGCGGGTGCCATGAGAAAGATCGCGTGTGTGCGTGCGATCAGGTAGACGCCGGCTGTCACCATCGTCGCCGCGTGGATCAACGCGCTGACAGGCGTTGGACCGGCCATCGCATCGGGGAGCCAGACCTGCAGCGGTACCTGGGCCGACTTGCCGACCGCACCGATAAGCAGGAGGGCCGCGACCAGGGTGACCGTGGGATCCCCGACGGCCCAAAGACGTGCCGCGCCGCTAGCAACCTCATCGATCCGCAGGGTGCCGAGATCGCGCGCCAGGAGGAACAAGCCCAGCGCCAGTGCCGCGTCACCCACGCGCGTGACCACAAAAGCCTTGCTCGCGGCGGCGCCATTGGCCGGCTCCCGGTACCAGAAGCCAATGAGCAAGTAGGAGCAGACGCCCACTCCCTCCCAGCCGAGGTACAGAAGCACGAGATTGTCGGCGAGCACCAGTATCAGCATCGCCGCCACGAAGAGATTCATGTAGCAGAAGAAGCGGCCGAAGTCAGGGTCGTCCGCCATGTAGCCGGCGGCGTACAGATGGATGAGCAGGCCGACACCCGTCACGACGAGAACCATCAGAGCGGCGACAGCATCGAGGTGGAAGCCGATGTTGACCCGCAGCGAGCCGACCCCGATCCATTCGTACAGCTTTTCCTGCACGTAGGGAACACCTTCCATCGTCGTGGAAACCTGCGGCCAGAACTCCAGGCCCGACAGGCTCGACATGCTCTCGTAGGTGGTCGCCAGGAGCGGGGCGCTGGTCCACACGGCCGCCATGAAGCTCAGCGCCACTGCGGCGCAGGCCAGCACGGCAATCGCTTTTCGCCCGAGGCGTCCCCCGGCGAGCGCCAGCAGCGCCGCGCCGATCAACGGGGGCATGACCATCAAGGAGAGCGTCATGGACTATCCCTGGAGGGTGTCGAGGACGTCCGCGTCAAGCGTCGACGCGCGTCGGTAGATTTGCAGGATCAGAGCCAGCCCGACGGCGACCTCGGCGGCCGCCATAACCATGATGAAGAGCACGAACACCTGGCCATCCGCTGTGCCCCAACGCGCCGCGGCGCCAATAAAGGCAAGCGCCGCGCCATTGAGGGCAACTTCCAAAGCCATGAGCATGAAGATCAGATTGCGACGCAGCAGAACCCCGAACGTGCCGATAGCGATGAGAATAGCCGCCACGGCAAGGACGTGGCTGGTCGGCACGGCGGCGGTCATGGACACGGCGGCGGATGTGACCTGGGCCGTCATTTCTTGGCTCCCAGGTAGTAGGCGCCGACCAACCCCACGAGCAGGAGAACCGAAGCCAGCTCGACGCCGATGAGGTAGGTGCTGAACAGTGCCACACCAACGGCCTTGGGTCCCACCGATGCTGCCTGCGTGGCCTGCTGAGGTGCGCTCAGCACCGCGAATAGGGTGAGCAAAACGAGGGCACTGGCCATGATCGCCGGCACGAGCCAGGCATGCCGCGGGAGCAAATGGCGCTCGCGAGCCCAAGACTCCGGGCCCAGGTTGAGCATCATCATGACGAACAGGATCAGCACCATGATGGCGCCGGCGTACACGATGACCTCGAGCGCGGCAAGAAACGGAGCGCCCAGTGACAGAAAGCAGAGCGCCACAGCGAAGAGGGCCAGAACCAGATAAAGCAGCGCGTGCAGGGCCTGCGTCCGCGTCACCGCCAGCAGGCTGGCGACCGTTGCCACGGCAGCTGATGCGTAGAAAAGCACGGTCATGGCAGCAGGCTCCTGACGTCGACGGGTTCCTTCTCGCCCTCGGCCTCGCCCTTGTTCTTGCCGCCAATGCTTACTCCCGAGTGGCGATAGAAGTTGTAGCCGGGTCGTTTCCCAACG
>JAUWTE010000468.1 GCA_030609765.1 Acidobacteriota bacterium | reverse complement strand
GATTCACGAGTGCTTCATCGCGGTGCCCGACCTGGTCAATAAAATGCGGTTCACGCCGGAATCGGCCCTGGCCGTCGGCACGCAAGTGCGCACGGCGCCGGAAGCGTTCGGCAAGGTCATGTCGGAGATCCAACCCCGCATGGCGATCGCGTACCACTTCTTCAAGGACTTCGACACCACCGGGGACATCTACGACCGCATCAGGAGCACATACGACGGCCCGCTGAGCTTGGCCGAGGACTTCATGGTCTGGAACGTCACGGAGGATGAAATCCGTGTTCGCATGGCGGTCGTCGAGGAGCACACCTGGTCGCCGCCCCTGGCAACACCCGCGATCCTCCCCGACATGGCCGACCGCGACGCCCTCAGTGAGAAGTACGGTTGGGAGATTGGCTACTCCGACTTCCTCACGGCCGGAAAGTGGGACGTCGACGACGTTCTGCGTCCGATCTACGAGGAGGCAAGCCGGATGCTCGGGCGGGAGTTCCCCTATCCGGAGCGCGGTGGTCCGTAGGAAGGTTCGGCGATCGGATTCTGGAGCGCGAGGTGTCAGGAAAGGGCGGGGTGATCGCCGTAGCGGACGCTTGAGCGAGGAGCGTGAGGGAGGCACGGGGTGGTCGCCGTAGCGGACACTTGAGCGCGAAGGCAACGGAGTCCCATATCATTCTGCAGACCATGTGCGCGAACTGTCCGCCTAGGTAACTACCCCGTGCCTCCCGGCGGCCCCCTCCGTGAACCGTCCGCTAAGGTGATGTCCCCGTGCCTCCCTGCCGCCCAACTGCGAACTGTCCGCCGAGGTGATTGGCCTGTGCCGAGGCTTGCTGGGCGGGGGTTGCGCGGGTGCGACCGTAGCAGGGCCCGTGGTAACCTGAATACCTGGATCCGGGCCAATCGGGCACCGGTGACCGTCGAATCCTAAGCAGAGACGGGAACCCCCCTATTTCTGTCGTTGAGGCGTTTGATGATGCGGGAGGCGCAGCGAAAAAGCATATCCATGTGGCGGGCGGCAACGCTCGCCGTGGTGCTGGTGCTGGCAGCAGCCTGGGGCGCGGGCCCAGCCCTCGGCGTCGAGGACGCCGGCGTACGAAGTGAGGCGCAGCCGCAGACCCAAACGCAAGCTACCCAGGCCGCTGAGCCCGGCCAGCAGATCATGGCAGAGCCCACTGCGGGTGGCCTCATCGACAGGATCCTCGTCAGAGTGAATGGCGCGGCAATCCTCTACAGTGAGTTCGAGGCGGCCTTCTCCGTCCCACTCGCGGCCATCGAGGGGCGGATCCCAGCCGCGGAGCTCGAGGCGCAATTGCCGGAGTTACGCCTCGCGCAGCTTGTCGGCATGATCGATGAGCTTATGGTGCAGCAGCGTGCCGGGGATCTCGGCATTACGGCCGACGCCAATGACATCGACCGGGCGCTCGCCAACCTCATGGAATCCAACGGCATCACATCGGAAGAACAGCTCGAGCAACTTCTGGCGGCCGATGGCATGAGTCTCCCCGAGCTGCGCGAGAGCATCCGGGACAACCTCATTCGCTCACGACTCCTGTATGACCAGGTGCAGAGGCAGCTTTTCGTTTCGGAGCGCGAGATCGTCGAGTACTACGAGATCAACAAGGCCAATTTCACGCAGCCCGCGCAGGCCATGTTTCAGCAGGTCATCTTCATGTTTCAGGAGGGACGTGCCAAGGAGGAGCTGCTGGGCATCGCGCAGGCGGCAGTTGCCGAGCTCCAGGGCGGTGTTTCGGTGAGCGCTGTGGCGGGGAAGTACGAGGGTGCCCAGCTCGTCGCTGGAGGTGACTGGGTGCCGATCGAAGACCTTCAGCCGAGCATTGCGGCCGCCGTCCAAGGCATGACGCCGAACACCTATTCGGACCCGATCGAGGGTCGCTTCGGATACCATGTCATTCAGCTCATGGATCTTCGCCAGGAGGTCATCCAACCTCTGTCGGAGGTCGAGATGGAGGTCCGCCAGATTCTCATGCAGCGGAAGTCGGCAGAACGCCTGGAAGCCTACGTCAGCGAACTGAGGGCGATCAGCCACCTCGAGATCTTCGACCCCGCATTCGAGGACGCGGAAGCGAAGTGGAATGCCCCAACAGCCAACGCTTCCAACCGGCAACAATAAGCGCTTCGTAGTCGACCTCGCCGTCGGTGAGCGCGTGCGCTCCACATTCCTGCTGACGCGCTGCGACGTTCGTACCCGCCAGAGCGGCGATTCCTATCTGGTGCTCGAGATTTCCGACAAGAGCGGTCGGATCGGCGGTCGTATGTGGGACAACGCCGAGGAGACCGTGGCGCGAGTATCTGCTGGTGACTACGTCTGGGTCGAGGGCGTTGTCGACACCTGGCAATCCAATGCTCAGGTCAAGGTCGACCTCATGCGACCAGCCGACGAGGAGGTCGACCCGAGGGACTTCCTGCCGGCCTCGAGCGTCGATCCGGAGGAGATGTACGCGGAGCTTCTCGATCTGGTGGGCACGGTGAAGAACCCGCATCTTCGCAGCCTGCTCGACAAGACGTTTTCAGATCCGGAGATCATCCGGGGTTTCCAGCGGGCTCCAGCCGGAATCAAGCTTCACCATGCTTATGTCGGCGGATTGCTCGAGCATACGCTGTCGGTGGTGCGACTGGCCGACAAAGTGGCCAGTCACTACGACTTCCTCGACAGGGACCTGCTGCTCGCTGGAGCGTTCCTGCACGACCTCGGGAAGGTCTGGGAGCTCTCCTACGACCAGTCGTTCGGTTACACCGATGAGGGCCGGCTGGTCGGTCACCTGTTGATGGAGACCGAGTGGCTGTCGAAGCGCATCGACGAGATCGAAGGATTTCCGCCGTCCCTGCGCAACCACTTCATGCACTTGCTCGCCAGTCACCACGGCCTGCACGAGCATGGCGCTCCGGTGACACCTGTCCGGCCAGAGGCGCTCGTTCTTCACTACGTCGACGACCTGGACTCGAAAATGGCCGCCATCAATGTGGCGATCGCAGAAGCCACAGCGAGCGGCGACGCCGATGCCTATAGCCCATCGCTGGGCCGGCGCATCGTGCGCCGCGGCTGGGACGACGACTAGCCCCTTGGCTGTCTAGCCCGGATTTCTCAACGAGTGGCTACTACGCGAGCGCGATGGCGCGCGAGTACTGCGTTGCGCTTGCTTCGGGTGCTCGACGTACTGACAAGTACGTCTCCGCTCCCGAATCGGCGCGCGCCTTGTCCCCACACGCCCTCGCACTCGCTCGCTACGCCACCCGTTGAGAAGTCCGGGCTCCTAGGCGCGCTGTGACGGCGGTCGGCGCAGGGTAATCACCTAGGCGGACAATTCGCGCACATGGTTCGCAGGTGAGCCCGCAAG
>JAUWTE010000371.1 GCA_030609765.1 Acidobacteriota bacterium | reverse complement strand
CTCTCTTAGAGAAATCTTGACACTGTCTGTGACATACGGTAGCCTCCACTAACCGACTCGCGGAACCCGCGAACGGTAGGAGGTTGAGCGAGAGGATCCGTACGCAGGAGGAGGAAGGACATGCATCTGAGAATGATGAGCCTTGTTGCTTTGGCAGTCTTCACCCTGGCCACCGTTGCGAGCGCCGATGTTCTCTGGGACCAGTCGGACTTCGACGTGTGGGCCGCCGGTTTCTTCAATTCCGAATCAGGCGAGCCGCCCTTCGGAATGACCATGCACACGGTCAATGACGTTACGGTCGGGGATGGTGGATGGATTATCGAGTCCATCAGCACCTACTACTCGGCGACGGACATGGAGTGGGGCAATGGCATCTCTGAGGGGTACCTGCACATCTTCGAGAAGACCGGCTCGCTGCCCGACAACGAGTTGGATGACCCCACGACCAGCCCGGTCGTTCCGATGTCAGCCGTACTCGATGGCGACCATTGGGTCGTGACAGCCGCTGGCCTGAATGTCGTGGCGGACCCGGGTGAGTATTGGATTCTGACCACCCCGTCGGCCCCGAGCGGTCCGTTCGGTCCCGAGATTCATCTCGGCTCGATGACCTTCATCGGTGATCCGGCTGCGACGTACGACGTGTACGCGTTTCCGCCGCCGCCAATGTGGTTCAACATGAATCCGGACGTGGATGCTTCGATGCTGATCGAGGGAACGCTCGTGCCCACGCCGGCCAATGAGACGACCTGGGGTCAGGTCAAGTCGCTCTATCGCCAGTAGGGCTTGCTTCGCGAGACGGCGCACCGACGCACAGGTCCCAGGCGGAGACCTGTGCGTCGCGTCGCCCACACCTCACCCACTGCCGACAGGACGGAGGTAGACCAGGATGAGACTCAGCTTCTTGAGTTCGCTGATCTGCTTGGGAGTGCTCTGCGGGACGGCCCACGCGGAGGTGACGTTCGAGATCATCGGCCCCAGCAGCGCAACCGACGTCTCTGCAGACGGCTCCGTTGTGGTTGGCAACACTCTCGGGGAGTACGAGACGTTTCGCTGGACGGAGGAAGATGGAATCGTGCCACTTGGCCGGGCGACGGTCCCCGTGCTGGGTGTCGGGGCCGGCACGCCGGACGTTTCGGCTGACGGCACGAAGGTTTCGGCCATGATTCTCAGCGACGACGAGACCTTCGCGACGCAGGGTCTGTGGACGCTGGGATCCGGTTGGGAGCAGCTGATGCCCCCCACCCCTCCAGACGGCGGCTTGATGGACAACTCCCTCGGCTCTGCCTGGGGTCTCTCCGGTGACGGCCAGACAGTCGTCGGGCTCTACTGGCGTCCGGGACACGCGGAAACGGGATCCGCCCACCCAAGCCGTTGGTGGGAGGAAACCGGCGTGGTCGATCTCGGCACTGACGGAGTCAGCGGCCGCGCCAACGCTGCCAGCTACGACGGGTCGGTCATCGTTGGGTGGACTGAGAATCCCTCGTTCGGCAACTGGTGGCCCACGGTTTGGGCCGGGAGCGAGAGGACGATTCTAAACGAGGTCGCTGGATCTTGCATGGCCAACAGTGTGACGTCCGACGGATCGATGATCGTCGGATCGACGTGGGATGATGAAGACGACATGTCAGTCGCGGCCGCTTGGCGCTGGAACGGATCCACGTGGGATGAGGAAGCCCTCGGAGCCATTCCCGGGACCTTTCCGTTCTATGGGTACGTGATCGCCAACGATGTCACGGCCGATGGAAGCACCGTCGTCGGCTACAACGAGCTCTCCGGTCCCGGAGACGCGACCGGGTTCATCTGGACCGAGGAGTCCGGCATGATCGATGTCGATGACTTCCTCGCCGACAACGGGGTCGAGGTGGATCCCACGCTGAGCATTCGCACGCTCACGTCGATCTCCTACGATGGGACCGCGATGGTAGGCATTGGCCAGGATATCTATCCCCCCTGGAACTACAGAAGCTTCATCATCCGCATGGACAACCCGATGCTGGTCGCGGGTCCCGAGGATGTGGTTCTGTCGATGCCGAGCATGCAGGCCTTCCCCAACCCGACGAGCGGCGCCACGACGCTGATGCTCGACCTGCCGCAGAGCACTCAGGTGTCCTTGGAGATCCACGACATCACGGGCAGGCTCGTTCGGAAGCTGTCCGGAGGTTCAATCCAGGCGGGTCACCATCAGGTTCGCTGGGATGGAACGGATGCTTCGGGCACCGAGGTCCCGTCCGGTGTCTACTACTGCCGGTTCACGGCGGGTACGCAGGCAGGACTCCAGAAGATCACCATCATGCGATGAGGGGCGGGTGACAGGAGGGACGCCTGGCTAGATCAGCAGGCGCCCCTTCCAATCTACTTGCCCGTGCCCGGCGGGAAGTTGGCCATGACTCTTGACACGGCCTTGTCGATCTTCGCCTGCTGTTTCTCCCGACTGGGGTTGTCCGCGAGCATATCGCTCGCCGTGCCGCGCCACACCAGCTCTTCCTTCTCCGCATCGACGATATCGATCACCAGCGTGGCCTCGTCGTACTGATAGACCTCCGTGCGTCCTCCGTAGCCACCCCAACCGCCATGGTACCCACCGTAGCCGTACCCACCGTAGCCGTACCCGCTGTAGCCGTATGTTTGACTAACTTGGGTCTTCTGCTGGACTCCGGCATGGATGATGACAATGAAATCCATGTCTTCGGCGGTCCCGACTGCATAGCCCTTGGCAGCCAATGCATCGTCCACCGAACTGGCCACTCTCTTCTTCACCAGCGGATTGGCACTGAGGGCATCGTCAGCCGGCATCTCACCCCCGTACCACATGTAGGTCTTGTACTGGCTGAAATCGTTCGCGGGGTCAAAATCCGTGTTGACGGATAGGGAAGAGCAACCCCAACTCGCGAGCAAACCGGCGACAAGCAATAACGGAACATAACGCATCTCGATCCTCCTTCTCCATGCTTCGGCGGCATCTCACCCGTCAGGGCACGATCCTCCACTCCAAAGGCATCCCTCTCTAGATGTGGAAATAGTACGTGAGCCGCATAAGGAAGTCATCCTTGGGTTTCTCCCCTTCGTCGGGATCGTCGTACAGGATGACCTCCACGTTGGGGGTGAGCTTCAGGAACTGGTGAAGACGCAGCTCGATTCCCGCGATCAGCAGTGTGGCCCTAGCGGTAGGATCGAAAGGAAGATAGGGGATGTCGTTCCCCTTGGGACTCGGCTCCAGGAGCCGGTCGACGCGGCCGATCAGGCCGGCCATGCGCGACAGCTCCACGAGGCCAAAGGCGGAGGCGACCTCCAGGCGCGGATCCTCCTCACGGTCCTGATAGGAATACTGCACGCCCACGCGGCCAGCTGAGTGCCGGTAGGCGCCGCACACCAGGTAAGTCGTCCAGTCGGTCGCGCCCGGGAGCTCCTGGAAATCGAGATAGACATCCAGGGTCCACGCGCGATCCTCTCCGAGCGTGACCGCCCCCATGGATTTCTGTCCCTCGCCCGTCTCCTTTCCGTAATCGGCGCCGGTTCCCACCATCGCGCGGTAGCTCACCCAACCGTCCATGAAGAGCGGCCCGTGGGCTGCGATCCCGGTGTCGCGAGACGGGATACCCTGCAGATCGAGGGGCGTCTTCTCGAGATAACGAAGACCCCACACCTCCTCGATGAAGTTGAAGGTGGGAGTGGGCGCCAGCCCGGCAAACAGCCGATGCCGTCCAATCGACCAGCGCAGGTAGACGTCCTTGAAGTCCACGGTGAACGCCGAACCTTCGAAGTCCCCTTCTTGGTTGGCTTCGAAGCGCAGCCGCGCGAGGAAGTGCTTGCTGAGGGTCGCACCGAAGGTCAAGTAGACGCGCCGAACCCAGAAGCCGACGTCGTCCTCTGCTTCCGGGAGGTGGTGACTGCCGACCGCGTAGAGGTCACCGAAGGTCAGGAACCCGATCGCGAGCCACCGCGCCTCCTTTCCGGTCTCCGGATGTGGCGTGGTCTGCTCTGTCTCGTCGGCCCTCGCCACGACACCGAGTGTCAGCAGACTGAAGAGCAGCAGGATCGCTGCACGGGCAACCATCACCGAATTCGAGCGGCGCATCTGCATACTGCCTGGCCCCGAGACACTATCTTCGGCGGCCGCCCCCACCTCCTCGCGACCCGCCACTGGAGCGACTCCGGCTGCTGCCGCTACTCCGCGAGACCGAGTTGTTGCGACTGTCTCGCGTCCTCTGAG
>JAUWTE010000015.1 GCA_030609765.1 Acidobacteriota bacterium | reverse complement strand
CACACGATGCGGCCCACGGGTGCGGGTAGGCCCAGTAGCGCCGCGTAACTCGACGCCGCGACGTCCGCGTAGCCGGCGCGTCGCCTGCCCCACTGTGCTTGGTTGCTGGGGAACACGAGCGTCACGGGCGCGGCCGACAGCCTTAACGTGTCTTGGCCGCCCCCCTCTCCCTGCGAGTAGGCAGGGGGGCTCGAGGGATGGGCTCGTGCGCCGGATTCGATGATGCCGCCTCCGAGCAGCAACAGCACGGCAACCAGGATTGCACAGCGGCGCAGGGGGGCTGGCAGATGCGATGAACGTCGCGAATTATCAGTCATGAAGGCAGTATAGCAGCGGTTCTACGCCCAGATGCGGCCGCTGAATCAACCGCAACGCGCGGTTGTAAGCCCTACTGCAGGGCCCGCACCACGAGCTCGGCGAGGTCCAGAGTTTCGCTCACGGTGGCGTCCAGCATCATCTTGCACTCCGGACATGCTGTCACGAGGATGTCCGCGCCCGACGCGGCGATTTCGCTCTTGCGCTCCTGGTCGACGCGTCTTTCTTCTTCGTGGGTACGAACGAACCCTGCGCTGCCACCGCCACAGCAGAACGACCGCTCCCGCCGCCGTGGTAGCTCGGTGAGCGAGAAGCCTGTCTTGGAGATGACCTCACGAGGCGCCGACATGATCTGCTCGTAGCGGCTCAGGTAGCACGGATCGTGATAGGTCAGGCGCTTGCCCTCGCCGTCTCCGTTACTTTGGCTGGGGTCGATTTTCAGCGTTCCGTCGTTGATGAGGCGGAGGATGAACTCGGCGTGGTGCTCGACATCGATCGAGAGAGCATCATTTAACGTCGGATACTCGCGAGCCAGAGTGTGCATGCAGTGCGGGCAAGGAGCGAGGATCTTGCTGGCGCCGCTTTCCAGCAGGCTCTCGATGTTTTCCTGGGCGAGCATCTGGAATTGCATGTCCTCGCCTTGACGGCGCGAATGATGGCCGCAACACGCCTCCCCTTCGAGGACTCCGTAGCTGACACCGGAGCGCTTCAGCAGCTCGATCATCGCTTCCAGGCTGCTGCGCGCATCGGGGTTGTAGGCCCACACGCACCCGAGCCACAGCAGGACCTCCGTTACACCCTTCTCGAAGAGGGGAACGTCGAGCTCCTCGAGCAGCTTGCTGCGCACCTCGCCTCGGGCTGAAAAAGGGTTGCCGTAGCGCTCGATCATCTGCAAGTAGTCGACGGCGACCATGCCCTTGCCGATAGACAGGGCCTGCGCTTGCTTGGCCCCGATCAGAACCTGCAAGTGTTCGATGCCTACGGGGCAAATGCTCTCGCAAGCCCCGCAGCTCGTGCACTGACCCAGCGCGGTGTCGCTGATGACCGTGCCGATGACCGGCGTCTCCTGCCCCAACGCATGCCGCCCCGCGAGGATAAAGCCGCGTGGATCAAGCTCCTGATCACAGGTATTGGCGGGGCAGTTATCGGTGCAGCGGCGACACTCCACACACGTCAGGAAGTCCATGCGCATCTTCCAAGGCGTGTCGGCGATCGTCTCGAGCCCCAGAGGGATCTCCTCCTCGGACTCCATGAGGGACTCCTCGTCGAGGTCGAGAGGCACATACTCCCCCAGGCCGAATGTTCGGAAGAAGATATCGACCGGGGCCATGAGAATGTGGAAGTGCTTGGAGCGCAGGATGAGAGGCGGGAACGCGAGGATGAGCAGGGCGTGCAGCCACCAATTGGCCTTCTCGTTGATGATGTGCCCGGCCACGTCGTTGAGGTAGGTGAGCATCAACACCAGGATCATCAGCGCGACCACCCCGGAGCTCCAAGACTTCGGTCCCGGCGAGATCTTCACCATCACGAAGCGACGGAAGAGGAGCGCCGTGATCGCCACGCTCACCGCGATAGCGACGAGGGCCATGAATGTCCTGAAGAGGGGCAACGCCGGGCCCAGGAAGGTTGCCAGAAAGGGCACACCGAAGGGCTCGAGGAAGTGGTCAGTGGTCTCGAGGGCGAAGGCCAGGAACCCCAGGAAGACAATCGCGTGCAGCGTGCCGACGATGGGGCGGCCACCGATCACTCGCGACTGAAACAGCACCTCTTTTAGGACACGCCACAGCCGCTTTCCGATGCGATCCGTGCGGACCCTATCTGATCGGCCGGCCAGAATGTGCCGTATCTTCGGCGCCAGCTCTCTGAGGGCGAGCGCGAGCGACGCGACGCCCAGTGCCCCGAGAAGAATCAGCTCCCAGAGTGAGAAGGTCATGGCCGTCATCTCCGCGCGTTCGTGAAGCCCGCGAGGATGCTAACACGCACCCGATGGGCGTATGGACTGCCTTCGATTGCCTCCGTGCGACGGCTTGTGACTAGAGTTTACGGACGTAGACACGATACATCCGCGGCTCTTTGAGTAGGCCGAGGAACTCATTCGAGGTGCTGATGCACCAGGCTGGAATGTCTACAGCCACGCCGGCGTCGTCAGCCAGCAAGAGGAGGATTTCACCCGCCTTCATGCTCCGCATGTGATCCTGAGTCGCGATCACCGGCTCGGGGCAGAAGGTCCCCCGCGCATCGACCTCCACATCCGGTTGCAGTGTCTGGAGATCTTCGGCACAGGTGCTGCCGTAAACATCGGGCCGACTAAAATGCGCATCTCCTCGAGAACTTCGTCGTCCACGGGAGCGACCCGGAGTTGCCCCTCGTTGTCGTCGATGCGCCACTTCACCGGCACGCTGTCGTGCGCCCGCCCATCGCTGTAGCGCGCCGTGATCGAACAAGCGAGCTCGAGATCCTGGGCGGAGGCCTGCCCTTCGATCAGCGTCAGAGGAGAAGGAAACTCGTCGATCCAAACCTGCCCCCTACCCTGTTTGAATCGCTCCAGGTAGTTATTCTCCGACTCGTCCCTCCCGACGATCACCTTGACGTCATCGCTGAGCCGGAAGTGCCGTCCGACCTTCAGCATCATCATGTCGTCATGGGTTACGTCGGTGCCTCGGAACGTGAGGAAGTCGCGGAGCTTGCGGGCGTAGTTCTCATCGGGCAAGAAGCAACAGCCTCCAGCAGGCTGTGGGTAATCGACGACACCGAGCTTCTCGGCCAGCTCCATCTGCACTTTCCGCGACCTTCCGGAAATGCCGTACAGCTTCTCGCGGTCCACCCAGCCGCGTTCTTCAGGAATCGTCGTCGGCAGCAGCTTGGCCGAGAGCGGTCGCAGCAAATAGCCCGCGAGGCCCGAGTTGCTGGTTACGTTGTCCATCGGCTGCCGCCGCTGGCTCATGGGTCGTTGGCCGAGTACTTCGCCTGTGAACACGAAGTGGTAGCCACGATCCTCCATGATCTCTTTGGCCTTCTGCAGCATGAAGATGCGGCAGTCGATGCACGGGTTCATACCTTGTCCGTAACCGTACTTGGGGTTGAGGAGGACCTTCGGCAGGTATTCGTCCTTGATGTCGATCAGCTCCACCGGAACCCTCAGGTCGGCGCCGGCCCTGAGGGCTTCGTTCCTGTAGGGCTTGTCGGGATTGTTGGTGTTCCCGATCAGACGATGGCGGTCTGCCACGCAGAAGCCCGTGGAGAAGTGCAGCCCGAGAACATCGATGTCCTGTTCTTGAAGGATCCGGGCCGAGAGGGTCGAGTCCAATCCGCCCGACAACAATCCAAGAGCGCGTATCTTTTCAGTCATGTCACTTGCGTTGAGCTCTAGCAGGCCGTGGTGAAAGTGTGATGGGTCTGGTTACGCCGCCAAGGGTGCAGATGATAGGCGCCGCGCCGCAGGCGAGGCCACTGCGCATCGTCGAGGAGCGGCAACGCCGCAGATGCGCCCTTGGCGGCGTAACCCTCCGGGGAAGTGGGAGTTACGGGCGAATGGCGGCGTCGTGACTCCTCCGCGATGGCGCCAGCATCTCGTCGTCGTCCCTCCTTGCCCTCGCCCGTAAGTCCCACTTCCCAGACCCACCACACTTTCACCACGGCCTGTTAGAGGGGAAGAGCCTCAGGACTCTTCACCGGCAATGGCTACCACCCTGTCGCCACTCTCGGGCACCACGATACCGCCGCTGACCACCAGGCGCAGCGCCTCTTCGACCGTCATCTTCAGCGGGATAAGTGCTTCCCTGGGTGCCATCACCAGAACGCCCGATGTCGGGTTCGGCGTCGTCGGAACGAAGACGTTGACGAGCTGCCCGGAGGTAAGATCCTGAGCCTCGCCGGCGGTCTCGGACGTCACCAAGCCAATGGTGTAAATGCCGAGGCGTGGGTATTCGATAAGCACCACCCCCTGAAACGTCGTGCGTTGGGAGGTACCGAAGGTCTCCAGGAACTGGCGCGCTGAACCATAGATGCTCTTCACGAGCGGGATGCTCAGCGCGAGGTTATCGAGGGCCTTGACCACACTCCTGCCAATGATGTTGGAGCCCGCCAGGCCAACCAGATAGATGAACATGCCCGTGAGCACGAGGCCGATCAGGCCTGCCGCGACCTCGGCTCCCGGAATGTCGAGGAGAGCCCCGACTCCGGCCCAGCGCAAAAGGGCAATCACGGGCCGGGTAACGAACCTCTGAATGGGTGCGAATACCAAGGCGAACAACCAGATCGTGAGCACCAGCGGCAGCATGATCGCCAGTCCGGTCAGGAACGACCTGCGCATGTGCGTCAACACGCTCATTCTGGCTTGTCGCCTCCCAGACCCAGGCGACCCCAGAACGCGACCGTGTAGTGGAACGCGGAAGCGAGCGAGAGGATCACGACGATCCACAAGCCGACCTCGCCGAGGACCGCGAATTGCCCGAGAAAATCCGGTCCCAGGATCAGCAGCGTCACGGTGATCGTCTGTGCGGTCATCTTGTACTTGCCCAAAGAGGAGGCGGGAATCGTCACGCCACGCTCGCTACCGATGGCACGCAGCCCGGTTACCGCCAACTCACGGCCGACAATGATCACCACCATCCACGCGGGAGCAAGATTGAGCTCGACCAAGGA
This sequence comes from Acidobacteriota bacterium, assembly GCA_030609765.1. Taxonomy (GTDB): domain Bacteria; phylum Acidobacteriota; class UBA890; order UBA890; family UBA890; genus CALAKE01. The sequence goes on along the minus strand of JAUWTE010000015.1, from coordinate 11,108 downwards.
GATGAACGCCGCTGAGATCAACAGCTTGTCAGCCACCGGGTCGAGCAGCATGCCCAGTGTCGTCACCTGTTGCCGTCGCCGCGCCAAATAGCCGTCGAACCAGTCGGTAATCGAGGCTGCCAGGAAGATAACCAGCCCGATCCTGGTGTACTCGGTCAACAGGAAGACCACCAGCAACGGGACGAGGAAAATACGCAGCAGCGTCAGGGCGTTCGGCAAGGTCCAGGGCCCAACCGTCGGAGAGGTCATTTCCGGGGAGGCATCCTGGCTGGGCTTCGAGGCCATGCTCGTTACCATTTCGTAGAAGGAACAACGTCCGCGGCGCGTCCAGGCGACAATACCGCAGTCGACTCATCGCTGCAGCCGACAGTTTAACGGGACCGAGCGACGGCGAATAGCCACGCCGTCTTGACGCCTACGCCCGCGTCGTACATCGTGCAGGCATGAGCAGATTCTGCATTGACGCTTCCTTCCCCGCGACCCATCGCATCCGCATCGATTCGAAGGGAACGCTCGAACCCCTGCACGCGCACAACTGGCGCGTCCGAGCGTGGCTCGATGCTCAGGAAGAGACCGAGGGCGAGAGCCTGCGCAAGGCGCTCGCGGTGCTCGCCGACTGGGTGAGTCTCCACGAGGCCAAGTGCTTCAACGATATCGAGCCCTTCGAGCGCGTGAACCCCACAGCCGAGGAAGTGGCACGAGTGCTCGCCGCCCTGCTCGAGGAAAAGGTCGACGGAGCCAGAGTAACAAGCATCGAGATCGGCGAAGCAGCCGGCTTCAGCGCCACCTACTGGCCCCCCTCAAAGCCCTAGCCCGGGCTAGACCTCAAGTCTCGTCGGCGCAGGTCCGACTGGAGACAGGCGACCATCCGCACGGGTAGCAGGAGTGAATGAGGAACACGGTCTCTCTACGACCGCAGTCGAATTTTGATGAGAAATTAGCCCGCATTCATCACCATACTCCGTCGCGAGGACGCCGAGAGGCACGTGGATACAAGGCGCACGCAGCGAGGGGACCGCAGGCGTACTAACAGTACGCCGAGGACACCGAGCAAGCGCAACGCAGTAGACACGTGCCTCTCGGCGTCCGCAGCAGGAGTGTGGTGATGAATGCGGGCGAAAACAGAGGTAGGGGCGGTTACCAGGGCGGCGTTGGGGGCGCTGCAGTACACCTAGCCCTAGGACGGTTTCCGCCCCTACCTTGCTGTGGACTACCTCGAGCTGCTTGCCGCGGCCGCGCGGCGTCGCTCGATGAAGCTCTGCGTGCCGATGAGGAGCGCCTCGACCATTTGCTCCTGATATCGAGACCCCTTCAGCAGCTTCTCCTCTTCTGCATTGCTGATGAATGAAAGCTCCACCAGGACGCTCGGCATCTTGGCGCCGACCAGCACGAAGAATGGTGCCGACTTGACGCCGAGATCTCGCACCTCGGAAAAGCTCTTGGAAAGGTGCAACACCAGGCTGTCCTGAATGGAACGGGCCAGCTCGCTGGATTCGTCCTTGTTGGCGTTTTTCACGATGCTCTCGAGGACGTCATCGAGATTGCCCAGAGCTGCCTCGTCTCCGAAATTCTCGCGTGCCGCCACATCGGCAGCCGTCGGGTCGGTTGCCAGATTCAGGTAGTAGGTCTCGAAACCCCGCAGCTTGCGATTGCGGGCTGAATTGATGTGGACCGAGATGAACAAGTCGGCGTCGGCGCGGTTGGCGAACTCGGCACGCTCGGCAAGGTCCAGGGTGCGATCGTCCTCGCGCGTGAGCAACACCTCATAACCGCTGTCGCGTAGCTTCTCAGCCAGGAGTAGGGATATCGCCAGAGTGAGATCCTTCTCCGTGACGCCCGTACGCCCGACGGCGCCCGGATCCTGGCCGCCGTGTCCCGGATCGATGACGATGCGGTGAATCCCCAAGCCCAGCTGCCGTGAAAGCGGCGTACCTTCCACCTCGGGTGGCCGCCGGGTCTCCCTGATTCGCGCCGCCACCTTCTCGGTGGGCACGTCGATCACGATGCGGAACGGCTGACCTGGATTGTCGAGGCTGAACATCGTGTACCGCGACGACATGGGTAGGTGCATCACCACACGAGCAACGCCGGGACGGTTGAGCCCAACCCGCACCTTCTCGACCGCATTGCTGCCGACCTGAAAGACCTGCTCGCCGTTCTCCATGGAAGCGCCGTCCATGCCGTCGGCAAGGGCTACTCCCGGAATGTCGATGAATACCCTGGGCGGGTTCGCGGCATATCCGGCCTCGTAGGCGACACTGCCGTCGAAATCCAGGACCACCCGGGTGTGCGTGCTATCGCTATAGAAGCGAACACCTTTGAAGGTGGCCAGATCCTCGACTGGGGCAGCCTCGACTACGGCGGGCTCCTCCGGGGTAGGTTCCTCCGGAGTGGCCTCTACCGGGGCCGCCCCGGCTCTCCTCGCCCTTCCCTCATCCGGTTGCGTCACGGGGGTGGGATTGCGACGCTCGGCATCGGCGAGTCGATTTCGAGCCAATGAGGCTTGCGGCGTGCTCGGGTACTGCTGCAGCAGGCGATTATAGAGACGTGCGGCGCGCGTTCCAGAGGTGCTCTCGGCACTGGTTGCCAACCGGAACAGGGCCTCAGGAGCACGCGGACAGGTCGGATAGCGTTCTACTAGCTGCTTGTAGGCAGCCATCGATCGGGGTCGAGCGGCGGTGTCGCCCGCGTTTGCCCGGGCCCCGTAGATCCAACCGATCCGCCACAGAGCCTCTGAAGCCAGCGGACTTTCAGGATAACGGGTAGCGAGGTCGCTGAAAGCATCGACCACCGCGATCCAGGTTTCGGACTGAACCGCTGGGTCCACAACCTCGAGTTGCCGATACAGAGCTTCGGCGCGCTCGAAGAGCTCCTGCGGAGATGCCTCGGACCCCCTAGCCGCAGGGGCTACGAGAAGAATGGCTGCCGCGAGAAAAAGAGTGGCTCGAGGACCCAAATGATGCTGGCGCATGGCACGTCTCCCAAACGTGCCTCCGGTCCCTGGCTAGTACTAGATTCACCCCTGAATCCGAAGCGAAGTATATGGCCTCCGCATCACGATTCGCAACGTGTATTTGCTGATTCGCTGAATCGGGAGGTGGCACGCCTGCCCGCGACGTAGGCGATTAACGGGCGCCGCCGCGGTCGCGATAGTAGGTCAACACGCGCTGCACGAAGGTGCGAGTTTCCTCGTAGGGCGGCACGCCACCGTGCTCCATCACGGCTCCCTCTCCTGCGTTGTAGGCGGCCAAGACTCGTCGCAGATCGCCGTTGAAGACACCGTCGAGCTCGCTCAGGTAGGCGGCACCGCCGCGAATGTTCTGGCGTGGATCCCAGGAATCCGTAACATCGAAACGCTCCGCCGTCGCTGGCATGAGCTGCATCAAGCCTCGAGCACCCTTGTTCGACAGCGCGTTCGGATCGAAAGCCGACTCGGCCGCGATCACGGCCTCGACCAGGAGAGGCTCGATGCCGGCCGCGCTCGCGGCCTCGGCGATCTCGTTGCGGAACTGAGCCGCACCCGCAGGCTGAGGTGAATAGGTGACCGTGTTCGGGGTGCCCATGAAGAGCGTGGCACCGGGCTGATACTCGCTGGTGAAACGGCGCTGTCCGTTGGCGTCCTCGATCACGTAGATCTGGGCCTCAGCGATCGCCACGTGCAGGAGCTATAGGCAAAGGACGCCCAGCGCGCAGGCTGTCCACCGGGAAAGAAGCCACGAAAACGACGGGCTCCCGGACTGTATCTGGCTCTCTCTACGAGCTTCTTGCATCGGCTCGAATACCCACGTGATCAGTCGATGCGACACCCACCCATGGAAATCGCACACAGAAAACGCTACCGCATCGTGGCCACGGCTTACTACCCCAATTGCCCCGCGACGGCCTCCGGCGCCTTCTGCAGGGCTTCATCGAGCCGATCGCCGTCGGGGCCGCCGGCCTGTGCCAGCTCCTTGTGTCCACCGCCGCCACCGCCCACAACCGCGGCCAACGTGCCCACAACCGCGGAGGCGCTGACTCGATCGGCCAGATCCGCCGTTACCCCAACCACGAGCTGGGCCTTGCCGCCACGCCGCATTCCCAGCACGACCACACCCGAGCCCAGCTTGGCCTTCAGCTCATCGACCAAGTTGCGCAGCCCCGAGGCATCCAGATCCTCGACCTCGCGCGCCACCACCTTGACCCCATCAACCTCGACGCCGAGCGCGTCCAAAGACTCACTCGCCTGCTCGGAGGCAAGCTTCACGCGCAGCCGCTCGACCTCGCGCTCCGCCGACTTCAAGCGCTCGACCAAGCTCTCTAGCTGGGCGGGGATTTCCTCTTCGCCCGTACGCAGCTCGGACATGACCTTCCGCAATACACCGCGACGGTGCTGCGACTGTTCGATCGCGTCGCGGCCCGTGACAGCCTCAATTCGCCTCGTCCCCGCCGCAACACTCTCTTCGTGGGTAATGAAAAAGGCCCCGATCTGCCCGGTCGCCTGCACGTGAGTGCCGCCACAAAGCTCCATGGACACGCCGGGCACGTTGACGACGCGGACCTCATCGCCATACTTTTCGCCGAAGAAAGCCAGGGCGCCCCGCTCGAGGGCCTTGGCCTGGTCCATCTCCTCGATCTGCGTCGGTACGTCGCGGCGGATCACCTCGTTGACCTGGCGTTCCAACTCCTCGATCTGCTCGTGGGTCACGGGACCGTAGTGGGAAAAGTCGAAGCGCAGCCGATCGGGTGCAACCAGCGAGCCGGCCTGTTTGACGTGCTCGCCGAGTTGCTCGCGCAGGGCCGCATGCAACAGGTGCGTGGCCGTATGGTTCCTGATGGTCCGATTGTGCCTCTGCTCATTGACCCGCAGCTCGACGGTGTCGCCCTGCCGGAGGGTGCCCTTCTCTACCTCCAGCAGGTGCAGGATCCATCCACCCGGCAACCGCTGCGTGTCGAGGATCCGGGCGCTGCCGCCCTCCGTCCTCAACTCGCCCTGGTCTCCGATCTGGCCACCGGATTCGGCATAAAACGGAGTCCGGTCCGCCACCATTGCCCCGCTGTCGCCGGCACTCAGAGAGTCCACGAGCTCACTATCCTGTAGCAGGGCCCGCACGACGGCATCTTCGACATCGAGCTGCTGGTAGCCGAGAAATGTCGAGCCACCCTCCCCCGCCCTGCCGCGAATCTCATCCAGAACGCTTCCGGCTATGGCCGCGCTGCCACCCTTCCAGGCCGCCCGCGCCCTCTCGCGCTGCTGCTGCATGGCCCGCTCGAACGCAACCTCGTCGACTGTAAGGCCATGATCCTCGGCGAATTCCCGCGTCAACTCCAACGGCAGTCCGTGGGTATCGTAGAGGCGAAATGCCTCCTCACCGGGAATTGTGTCGGCGCCGCTCTGCTTCACCTGCACGGCTAGCTGCTCGAACATCTGTGCCCCCACCGCGAGGGTCTGGAAGAAACGCTCCTCTTCAGCCAGCGTGACGCGGTGGATGAGCTCTCGGCCCTGCTCCAGAACCTGATAGGACGAGCTCATGCGGTCGACCACCACGCCAGCTACCTCGTTCAAGAACGGGCCCTCGAGACCAATCGTCATGCCGAACCGCACAGCCCTGCGGATCAAACGCCGCAGCACGTACCCGCGGCCCTCGTTGGCGGGGCTGACTCCATCGGCCAGCAGGAATGCCGTGGCGCGCCCATGATCGGCGATGACACGCATGGCCACATCAGTTTCCGCGTTCTCCCCGAAGGCTCTCCCGCTGCGCGCGGCGGTGGCTTCGATCATGGGCATGAACAGGTCGGTGTCGTAGTTGCTACGCTTTCCCTGCAGAACGGCGGCAAGGCGCTCCAGCCCGGCCCCCGTGTCGATGTTGGGAAACGGTAGGGGCGTGAGGTTGCCCTCGGCATCGGAGTTGAACTGCATGAACACCAGGTTCCACAACTCCACGAATCGGCCGCATTCACATTCCGGCCCGCACTCGGGCCGGCCGCAGCCCGCCTCTTCCCCGTAGTCGAAGTGCAACTCGGAGCAGGGGCCACAGGGACCCGTCTCGCCCATAGCCCAGAAGTTCTCCTTCTTGCCGAGCCGAACGAGCCGTGACTCCGAAATACCCACCAGCGTCCGCCACAGATCGAAGGCCTCGTCGTCCTCCTCGTAGACGCTGGCCCAGAGACTCTCCTCCGGCAGGCCGTAACACGCTGTCAGCAGCTCCCAGCCCATCTCGATAGCCTCGGCCTTGAAATAGTCGCCGAACGAGAAGTTGCCGAGCATCTCGAAAAACGTGTGGTGATAGGTCGATGGGCCGACGTTTTCCAGATCGTTGTGCTTGCCCGAGACCCGCATGCACTTCTGCGAAGAGGCGGCGCGGCTGTAGGGTCGTTGCTCCTGGCAGAGGAAGACCTCCTTGAACTGGTTCATCCCCGCGTTGGTGAACAACAGGGTCGGGTCGTCGCGCGGAATCAAGCTGCTGCTCGGCACAACCGTGTGGCCACGCTCCGCGAAGTAGTCGAGGAACTGCTGGCGCACATCGTCCGCGCCCCAAAACCTCGCACCGGTGTTTTTGTCCTGCTCCCGTTTCGTTGACATCTCGAATTACCCTGTAGCGGCCCACACGTGAGGATGGGCGAGATTCTACATTCGCCGACAATCAGTCGTGCAAATTATCCAACCAGGGAGAAAGGGCCTGGAGAACCAGATATCTGGGAAATCGGCGCCGCATGAGGTGATCGAAACAGCGCTTGGTGGAGGCCAGATCCGTCGGCTCGCCGCTCTTCGCCTGCCACCGCCCCATGGCGTCGTCGAGCACCGCTCTCTCACCGCCCGCCTCGGTGAACACTTCCTCGACGATGCCCTCACACATTGTCTTGGTCAGCCCCTGACGCCGCAAGTCATCCAGGGCATCACGCTGCCCGCTCGGACGACGTAGCAAGCGTGCTTCGAGGCGAGTCCGGCCGTAGCGGTTGTCGTCGACATATCCGGCTTCAACACAGCGGACGAGGACCATGGCAACGATCTCCGGCGAGAAGTCCTTGCCAAGCAGGCGCTCCTCGAGCTTGGCTCGGCTATAGTCGCGTCGCGCCAGCATGGCCAGGGCCTTCGCCGTAGCCTGCTGGATGGGGTCTCGCTCGCGTGGCAATCGGCCCTACCCTCGAGGTGGCTTCGAGTCCTGTCCCCTGGCGATCTCCATCGACTCCTCGCCCGCCTCCGCCGACGTGACGATGCCGCGCAGGGCCAGCTTCATGTCGCTGGGGTTAGTGGCCGCGGCTAGGGCCTCCTCGACAGTGATCAGGCCGTGGCGATGCAGCCAGAGCAGCGACTGGTCGAAGGTCTGCATCCTGTACTGGCTGACGCCGGAGGCGATGGCATCGCGGATCTCGGTAAGACGCTCGCGGTCGCGGATACACTCGCGAATGAACGTCGTTGTGATCATGATCTCGCAGCCAGGCACTCGACCCTGTCCATTCTTGTGCCGCACCAGGCGCATCGAGATAACGGCGCGCAGAACCTCGGCGAGCTGGGCTCGGATCTGGTCTTGCTGGTATGGCGGAAAGACGGCGATGATGCGGTTGATCGTCTCGGGCGCGTCCAAGGTGTGTAGCGTCGACAGCACCAGGTGGCCGGTCTCGGCGGCGACCAGCGCCGTCTCGATGGTCTCCTTGTCACGCATCTCACCTACCAGGATGACATCGGGATCCTGGCGCAAGGCGCCCCGCAAGGCATTCGAGTAGCTGTCGGTCTCCTGTCCGAGCTCGCGCTGCGTCACCAGAGACTTGCCGCCGGTGTGCAGGAACTCGATCGGATCCTCGATGGTGACGATATGCCGCGCCCGGTTTCTGTTGATGTGGTCGAGCATCGACGCCAGAGTCGTCGACTTGCCGCTGCCGGTGGTTCCCGTACACAAGACCAGCCCGCGCTCGTACAACGAGATGTCCTGGACCACGGGCGGCAGATTCAGATCAGCGATCGTCTTCGTCTGACCCGGGATGACACGCAGGACCACTCCCAAGACGCCGCGCTCACAGAAGATGTTGCAGCGGAAGCGTCCGAGAGCATAAACCGAGTAGGAAGCGTCGAGCTGCTTGATGTCATCGACGTTGATCTCATGGTCTTCGAGAATGCGCAGCGCCACGTTGCGCGTGTCGGCCGGTGTGAGCGGCTGCAGGTTCTCGAGCGGGCGCAGAAGTCCGTCGATGCGAACGTACGGTGGGGAGTCGACCTTAAGGTGCAGGTCGGAGGCACCACGAGCTACAGCGTCGCTGAGTAGCGAATCGAGATCGACAGGCATGCCGGTTATCCCGCCTTCTGAGAAGCAGTCTCGGGCACCTCGGAGTAGACCGGGGTCAACCAGCCATATACATCCTCAGCACGGCCCTCCACCAGATCGAAGAAGCGTGTCTGCAGGGCTTCCGTAATCGGACCGCGTCGCCCGATGCCAACAGGCACCTTGTCGATCGAACGGATCGGCGTGATCTCGGCCGCTGTACCAGTGAAGAAGACCTCATCGGCGATGTAGAGCATCTCGCGTGGGATATCGGCTTCCTCGGCGGTGTAACCGAGCTCCGCGGCCAGCTTCATGACGGTGTCACGCGTGATGCCCGGGAGCACCGAAGCCGCCAGTGATGGGGTCAGGATGCGGCCGTCGTAGACGAGGAAGATGTTTTCCCCGCTGCCCTCAGAGACATGGCCGCGAGTGTCCAGAGCAATCCCCTCGGAGTAGCCGTGCTCGAGCGCCTCCATCTTGATGAGCTGGGCGTTCATGTAGTTGGCCGCGCACTTGGCCAGTCCGGGAAAGGTGTTCTGAGCTGCGCGCTGCCACGTGGAGACGGTGACATCGACACCCTCTTCAAGCGCTTCGGGGCCGAGATACTTACCCCACTCCCAGACCGCGATGTAAACCTCGATCGGGCACGGCAGCGGGTTGACACCCAGCGAGTGGTAGCCGCGAAAGACAAGTGGCCGGATGTAGCAGGATTCCATCTCATTGGCGCGGATGGTTTCCAGGCAGGCTTCCTCGAGACCGTCGTGGTCATAGTCAATGGGCATGCGATAGATGCGAGCCGAGTTGACCAACCGCTTGATGTGTTCCTCCAGACGAAAAACCGCTGGGCCGTTTTCTGTCTTGTAGCAGCGGATGCCCTCGAACACCGCGGACGCGTAGTGCATCACATGAGAACAGACGTGGACTGTCGCCTCGTCCCATGGAATGAGCTCTCCGTTGTGCCAAATCTTCGACGACGCCTTGAGACCACCAGCCATGAGGTTCTCCTAACGCGTTTGAGAGGTCCGTATCCGCGCAGTATATCACGCAGCAATCGTCACCCCGAGGCTAGATCCGGGTCGGATGGAAGCCTGGTCGACGACCTCTGAACCCGTACCTGGCTTGATTCTAAAGAGTTCTTCGCATCTACCAACCCGGCACGATCTTGCCCAGCACCGCGGCCCGCTCAGCACCGGTCGCGGACGGTACGTTGCCACACCTACCGGCCAAGGCGAGATGCCCCAGGTAGGCGAAGAGAACAGCCTCTTTGGCATCCCCGGGAATTGATGAAACCTGGTCCACCGTGAGAACCCGGGCATCGGGCAGATGCGTCCTCACCGCGGACATGACGGCGGCGTTGTGTGCTCCTCCTCCCGACACCACAATCTCGTCGATGGCCTGGCGTGGGGAGATGTAGCGATCGATTCCGTCAGCCACGGTACGGGCCGTGAGCTCCGCCAGGGTTCGCAAGAGGTCGGCGGTGGAGAGGTCGGCGGCCTCCTCCCAGCAGCGCTCGGCGTAGTCCCCTGAGACGATCCTGAGATCGGCCGACTTGGGCGGCCTACGCTCGAAGAAAGGATGGGTCATCAGCGTTTCCAGCAGCTCGGGGTCGGGTGCGCCCGTCATGGCCAAGGCGCCACCTTCGTCGATGCCACCCTCGAGCTGATGCCTGCGTGCCGCGGCGTCGAGCAACACGTTGGCCGGGCCCGTGTCGAAGGCAAGGAGGTCGGCCAGAGATCCACCGGCAGGTAGGCCTGTAACATTGGCGATGCCACCGAGGTTGAGCGCCACTCGGCCACGCTCCGGGTGGGTGAGCATCTCGTGATCGAGGATCGGTACGAGCGGTGCGCCCTGTCCCCCAGCCGCCATGTCGCGAGTCCGGAAGTCACCGACCGTGGTAATCCCTGTTCGCTCGGCAATCACCGAGAGCTCGCCGATCTGCAGCGTGGCACTCACCCGCATGCCGCCGATTTCCTCGGCCTGCGGAAGGTGAATCAGCGTTTGCCCGTGTGATCCGATGCAGCACACGTCTGCCGGCTCCCTCCCGGCGCTCGCGAGCAGATCGAGGGCGGCGGCGGCGAAGGCCTCACCGATGGCCACGTCCAAACGCGCCACGTCAGCGCAGTCGCCTCCCCGGCAGCAGCTTGCCAACGCCGACCGCAAAGCCTGCGGGTACTCCTGCATGCGGAAGGCGAGGAGATCGATTCCCCCAGCCTCGCCCTCACCGAAATCCACCAGCGCCGCGTCGATCCCATCCATCGAGGTACCCGAGGATAGGCCGAGCACCAACTCGCGCCCGTTTGCGCCCGCGTCGCCGCGGTGGTAGCTTGCCGATCCGTCGGCGTCCGGGCCCCGGCGACGATGTCTCTGTTGCTTCTCTCTAGGCGTCTCAGATCGCACCGTGGAAACCCTCGCTAATTGGTTCCAGCAAACGTTCCTCCCGTACGGGGACTGGGGCATCCTTGTGCTCTCGGCCCTCGACGGTTCCTTCGTGCCGATGCCGCAGGTCATCGACATGGCGATCATGCTGGCCTGTGCGCTCGAGCCGCTCAAGGCCTGGCGCTATGCCATCGCCGCGGTTGTCGGGTCCACGGTTGGGGTCATGGCGGTCTACGGCATAGCCCGGGGCGGTCGCTTCGCCACCAAGCGAGGCGGCAAGCGCATGGCCTGGGCCGAGGATTTTCTGCAGCGCCGCGGCACCCTGGCTCTGTTCATATCCGCCTTGATGCCGCCCCCCTTCCCCTTCAAGGTCGTCATTCTCACCGCCGGTTTCTTGAAGGTGCCGGTGCGCAGCATGCTCATCGGGGTCGGGCTTGGCCGCACCGTTCGCTTCGGTGCCGAGGCCACCCTCGCCGCGCTCTACGGCCAGACAGTCAT
>JAUWTE010000305.1 GCA_030609765.1 Acidobacteriota bacterium | reverse complement strand
TCCGGCGATCGTGACCGAGAGCATGACGCTCGTCGGGGGGATCTTGCTGCTCTTGGGGACGGCATTGGGACTGACGAACTACCTGATCGATGCCGAGGTCCCGACGCGGTTGCTTGAGTGGGTGCAGACATTCATCACGAGCAAGACCATGTTCCTGCTCGCCCTGAATGCGCTCTTGCTGGTTGTCGGGATGGTGATGGAAATCTTCTCGGCGATGATCATCATTCCGCTGATCGTGCCGATCGCGCTGGAGTACGACATCAATCTCGTTCATCTCGGGATCATCTTACTCGCGAATCTCGAGATCGGGTATCTGATGCCGCCGTTCGGGCTGAATCTGTTCATCTCGTCGTTCCGGTTCCAGAAGCCGGTGACCGAGGTGTACAGGGCGAGCGTGCCGTTCATAATTGTGATGTTGATCGCGCTGCTCGTGATCACCTATTGGCCCGAGATGAGCCTGTGGCTGCCGGGGTTGTTGGGGGGGTAGGAGTCAGGCCCGCTGGTGCGCCGGTGCAGTGTGGTGGTGGGTATCAGCGCGTGGCAGGTGCCCTGCTCCCACCGACGATTCGCTCACCAAGCCGCTTCAGCAGAGGCTCCTTGCTCGGCCTGCAGCCCAGCTCCCATCGGAGTGCCTGAGGAGCTTCTCCTGACACCTTCGCGTATCCCGCGTGAACGACATGCTGGTGGTCGCCATGGCATAGCGTTAGCAGGTTCGATACTTTGTTGCTTCCTCCCTTCGATCGACGCTTCAAATGATGCGCCTCGAGGTTGCTGCGCTTCGGGCACGCAGGGGCCTGACATTGGAACCTGTCGCGCTTCAGGATCTTCTTCTGCGTCGGCTCCGATTCCGGATCGACGCGGCTCCATTCTTCATAGACATGCGCAAACAGGACCACCGCTGCCTTCCATTCCGGTGTAAACAACCCGAGCTGCTCCTGTGTCGCCTTGATTGCAGCCCTCCAGTCCGCGGCGACTCCACGCGGCACACGGATTCGAATGTACACAGGCGTGCGATCAAGGCCGAACGTTTGCCGGTCACGGGGAACCAACCGCTCCTCAACCTCCGGGGGGTCCGCCCAGTGTGCAGCGACGAGCAGATCGAGCAATGCCTCGAGGCGGCACATCACCACTGGATTCTCTGCAGGATCCAAGGAACAGCCCTCCTTGATTGGCTCGATGTCGCGCATGATGAGCTCTATCTCGACGTCCTCCCCCGTCAAACCCTCTTTGCGAAGATCATGCATCAGGGCTGCATCCAATCCCGTCTGTGGCAGCGGACCGCGGAAGCGCGAAGCCAGAATCGGGAAGCATTGCCTGAGATGGGTCTGAAAACGGTACTCCCGATCGAACTGGCGATGGGTGACCTCGGCCGCCCTGCGGCAGTGGGCATCGACGTCTCGGCCGTTGGTCAGCCACCTGACCCGGTGCGCCTTGCCGAGACTGATATCACGGCGAACGTAGGCCTCCGTCAAGGACGGGACATCCTCGAAGAGCTCCGCATCGGCGACCATATTGCGTGCCGTGCGTTCTGAAACCCCGAGGTGGTTCTCGACGAAGTCACTCACGCTGCGGAAGCCGAGGACATATACCGCGCGGGTGGCGCGCAGGTCACGCAGTAGGCGCGCTTGGAAGATCCGCAGGGATCTCTCCAGAGGGAGCAACCGATCCAACTGATCAATCGCCTCGAAGGTGCTGCTCGGGGAATCTGATGCCGCGATCGTATCTATCTGTTTGAGGTGCTCATCGAGCTCTTCGAGAGTCTTGACGACCCGCGCCATGGCTTCGGATGGGGGCTTGGGCGACCCATGGAGGACGACTTCAGCACGCTTGGGCACCGGCCTGGAGTCCTCCTCCTCCGGGACCTCTCCAGCACCACTGAAACCCGTCTCGAACAACAGCGCTTCGATGACCTCGCAGCGTGGGACATTGTGGCCAATCTGCTTACGCCCCAGCTCGAGCACGGCATCGAAGGCAAGATGGACGGACGGAGGCGCCTGGAAGGAGATCATTGTCTCCGCGGCGCGCTCCGGTGCTTCGCTCACCTCCTCCTTCACGAGGCGTCGAAGTGCGCGGACGCTCTTCTTCCGCGCGCGTTCGATCCACTCAGTGGCCTTCTCGGGCGCGGCCCGAAGAGCCGGCCCGAGAACGTTGATCTTGCAAACGGTCAGCCGACCTTCCAGAAACGCCTCTTCCGCCAACGGGCACTCACGAAGTGTGCGATCCAGAGCGACCCGCTCTTTCATGGTGCTGGGGCTCATCTGCAGGGTCTCCAGGGCGAAAGCCGCCGGCGTGCCGAGGCCCGCCTGCTGGTAGCGCTGGCCTTCCTTCAAGTAAGCAAGCAGAGCCGCCTCTCGCCGTACGATGCGCGCCTCGGCGGGGCGGATGGACAGAAGTGCCTTCGCGATCTTGGGCGCGATGTAGTCGGCGGCTACCCACGCAACCGACTTGGGAAGCGTTTTCTTCCGTCGTCCGGTGACTGTGTTCCGACAAGACAAATCGACTCCAATCCAGGAACTTCGGGCGAGTTGTACCCGCACGATCGCTCGCACCCAAGAAAGCAAGCAAATACTATGCCCTACAAACGTCAGTGCGTTTCCAGGGAAATGTATATGCTCGGAAAGAGGACCTACCGCCACGAGCATTGCCAGGAACTGCCGACCCCACCATCCTGCCACTCTCGGAGACACCGCATCTCTTTTCCCGACTTGTAGATAGACCTTCCAGGAGGCCGGTCAGAACACCCCACCCAGCAGCACCGTTTCCATCAGGTTGTGGTGCGGAGAATCGGGATGCACTCGTGGGAACCGGTCCCATGGGAAACGGTGTCGAGAACACGACACCGAAAACGTCCGAAAAACGTCGGCCGCCAGTCTACTCGTTCCCGCAAGCGATGTTCTCCGAGGCGCAAGGAAGGGCATTGCACATGCTAGACTCGCGCGCGGAGGATCGTGTGAATGACCGGAACAACTGACGCTCTGCCCAACATCTACGGGCTCGACGTGGAGGCGCTCGCCGCACTCGGTCCCCTGTCCGGTCAACCAGCATTCCGCTCGAGACAGATTGCCGACTGGTTGTACGTCCACGGGGCGAAGAGCTTTGAGGAGATGACCAACCTGCCCAAGGAGCTGCGGCAACGAATGGAGAAGAGCTGCCGGATCGATCGGGGCCGCCTGGTTGAGACGATCGCGACTGCCGATGGCAGCGCCGTGAAGGCGCTGGTAGGCCTGGACGACGGGCGCGCGGTCGAGGCGGTCTGGATTCGAGATGATGGGCGCGAGACATTGTGCATCTCATCCCAAGTTGGTTGCGCCTATGAATGCGATTTCTGTGCGACGGCATCGATGCCGGCAAGCAGCAATCTCTCGGCGGGTGAGATCTTGGGACAGATCGCGGAGATGCGCGATGAGATGGCGCGGCGCGAGGCGACCGACCTTGGCAACATCGTCTTCATGGGGATGGGCGAACCGCTGGCGAACTACACCGCGGTGACGGCGGCGCTGCGATTGATCTGTGGCGAGCCGGGATTCGGGATCGCAGCACGCCGGATCACGATCTCAACGGTCGGACTGACGCCGGAGATCGTTCGTCTCGCCCAAGAACCGTTCAGTGTACGACTTGCGTTCAGCCTGAATGCCACGACCGACGAGATGCGCAATGACCTGATGCCGGTCAACCGGAAGTACCCGTTCAGGAAGGTCTTCGATGCGTTGCGGGAGTTCCAGCGGCTGAAGAAGAGTCGTGTGACGCTTGGCTACCTGCTGCTCAAGGGGATCAACGACACGTCCGAGGATGCGCGCCGCCTGGCCGGGTTTGCGCGGAGTTTGCAGTGCAAGGTCAATCTGATCGCCTACAACCCACATCAGTTCTCTGCGTATGCGGCGGTTGACAACGCGGGCGTCGAGGCGTTCCGGCGCGCCATGGCGCCGATTGCCCCGCAAGTGATGGTCACCGTTCGTTGGAGCAAGGGGGCCGAGATCCAGGCGGCGTGCGGGCAGCTTGCGGGTGGGCGGCCGATCACCGCAGAAGAAAAGCCCGGCGACTCCTAGGAGCGCGCCGGGCGGCCCGAAATCGTTTCCCAACCCTGTGGAAGTCAACGGATCAAACGAAGCGATACTCGATGCGCCGTCTCACCGGCGCGGATTTCGCAGAAGTAGACGCCGCGTGGGAGCACACGGCCAGCGTCGTCCAAGCCATCCCAATGCATTTCGAACAAACCGTTGCCCAAGGAAGTGAGATCACGCAGCTCGCGAACGGAGCGGCCCGAGACGTTGTGGATGACAACTGCCGAAACCGACTCGACTCCGGGGAGGGAGAGGTGTAGGGGCTGACCGGTCGAGAAGGGATTCGGGTAAGCGCTGGCGAGCGCCTCGGGCTTCGGCTCCGGTTCGACACCGATGAGTTCGAGGAAGAAGGCGCGTAGCCCGGGGACATGCTCCGGAGCTACGAGATCGGAGTTCTCAATCACGCCGCCGCCGCTGGCGAGTGTCCCGCCGAAGAGAACGCGGAAGTCCTCGGCGAAGACCTCGTGCGGGCGATCCCGGTGGATCGCATTGGCGTGGTAGCGGGTCGTGTCTTCAATCCTACGCAGGAGGCGGTAACGCTGCCATCCTTCGAGGTCATCATCAGGAAGATAGGCGCGGTGCACGAGGTGACCGACCTCGTGGGCGGCCAGGTGGTGGACCTGCTCCTCCAGAAGCTCCCAAACGCCCGGGGAGAGATACACGGCACCCT
>JAUWTE010000067.1 GCA_030609765.1 Acidobacteriota bacterium | reverse complement strand
TTGCCACGCAGCGTGATCTCACCGGTCATCGCGATGTCGTTGCGCACCGGAATCCCGGTGAGCGCAGAAACCATCGAGGTGGCCAGCGTGATACCTGCCGACGGGCCATCCTTTGGAATGGCGCCCTCGGGAACGTGCACGTGGATGTCGTAGTTCTGGTGAAATTCATCGTCAATGCCGAGCGCGGCCGCGCGCGAGCGGATGTAAGAAAGTGCAGCCTGACCGGACTCTTGCATGATGTCGCCGAGCTTGCCAGTGAGCGATAGCTTGCCCTTGCCCGGCATCAGCGTGGCCTCGATCGTGAGAATCTCGCCGCCGCGTTCGGTCCACGCCAGCCCAGCCGCCAGACCGACCTCGGCCTTTTCTTCCTTCTGCTTCCTCTTGAAACGCGGGATGCCCAGATATTCCTCGACCTGACTCACGTCGATGACGATCTTGGCCTCCGCGGGAATCGCCTCAGCCAGCGGCGTGCGCTTCGGCATTACCCGTTCCATCGGGTCTTTGGCATCGATGATCGCAGGAAGGTCATCATCCTCAGCATCAACCACCGGCTCACTGTCGAACGACGGCTCGTCGTCGGCCGTGATGGCATCGTCGTCACCGGGGCCACCGCCGTCAGTAGCGTCATCGCTGTCACCGGCGGTTTCCACCGGCTCCACAACAGGTTCTTGCTCGATGCTCCCATTACCTTTTTCGGCAGCATCGAGTGCTCGTTCCGTTTCCTCTTCGGCAACCCGCCGTGCGGCGGCGGCAACCTCGTCGGAGTACTTCTCGACCAGGTCGCGGGCACCCTTGCGGCAAAGGCGAGCGATCTCGCGTTCCAGCGTGCGAACACCCGCCTCGCGCGTGTACTCCTCGATCGTCTTGTCGAGCGCGGTGTCCTCGATGATGAGCTGGTCGGGACTCAAGCCGTGGTAGGCGATCTGCTTGGAGATCAGGTGGCGCTTGGCGATCTCCATCTTCTCGCGCTGGGTATACCCCGAGAGCCGGACAATCTCCATGCGATCCTGGAGCGGCCCTGGGATCGTGTGCAGCACGTTAGCCGTGGTGATGAACATGACGTGCGAGAGGTCGAACTCGGCGTCGAGATAGTGGTCGACGAACGCATTGTTCTGCTCGGGATCGAGCACTTCCATGAGGGCCGAAGAAGGGTCGCCTCGGAAGTCCGCGCTCATCTTGTCGACCTCGTCGAGCAGGAAGACCGGATTGATGACGCCGGCCTGCTTCATTCGCTGCATGATCTGCCCGGGGAATGCACCGATATAGGTTCGCCGATGACCACGGATCTCGGCCTCGTCCCGAACGCCGCCCAGCGACAGTCTCACGAACTCACGGCCGGTGGCGCGAGCGATGGAGCGCCCCAGCGACGACTTGCCCACACCCGGGGCTCCGACGAAGCACAGGATCGAGCCTTTCATTGTGTCGACGAGCTGGCGCACGGCGAGGAACTCGACGATGCGCTCCTTGATCTTCTCCATACCGAAGTGGTCCTCGTCGAGAATCTCCGCGGCACGTCTCAGATCGGTGTTCTCGCGTGTACGCCGGAACCAGGGCACTGACACGAGCCAGTCGACGTAGTTGCGCGACACCGTTGCCTCGGCCGACATCGGAGGCATGGACTCGAGCCGCTCGAGCTCCTGCTCGGCCTTCTCTTGCACCTGCGCGGGCATGCGCGACTTGGCGATGCGAGCGCGAAGCTGGTCGACTTCCGAGCCCTTACCCTCTTTGCCACCGAGCTCGCGCTGGATGGCCTTCATCTTCTCGTTGAGGTAGTACTCCTTCTGGGCCTGTTCCATCTGCTTCTTGACCTGAGTCTGGATCTTCTTATCGACCCTGAGCTTCTCGATCTCGAAGGAGACGACCTCGGTGAGCTTGTCCAACCGCTCCTCGATCTCGACGATCTCGAGGAGGCTCTGCTTGACGTCCAGCTCGACAGTCAAGTGAGCGGCGATGGTGTCCGCCAGTCGGCCAGGATTCTCTTTCTTGACCGCAGCGAGCATGGCCTCCTGCGGCAAATTCGCCGACAGCTTCACGTATTTCTCGAAGAGCTTGGTGAGTTTTCTTGCTTTGATTTGTGTTGCGGCGCCGGGCTCGGCTGGAACCAGAGGCTTAACAACGACCTCGTGAAAGGTCTCTTCCTCGGTGTACTCGATGGCTCGTGCCCTCTCGACGCCCTCGACGAGCACCCTGATGTTGCCGTTGGGCTGTTTGAGGCTTTGCACGATGATGGCAATGGTGCCCAGCCCGTAAACCTGATTGGCTTCCGGGTCATCGACCTCGGCGTCCCTCTGGGCTGACAAAAAGAGGCGCTTGCTGGACTCCATGGCCCGCTCGAGCGCCGCCACAGAGCGAGGGCGGCCCACCACGAAGGGCATCATCATGCCAGGGAATATGACTACATCCCTGAGCGGTAGCAGCGGTAGTGTCTGGTACTCGCCTACCGAGTGCTTAGGCATACGCGTAGGTTTCCCTTCGGACAGATTTAGAGCGGGGTATTTGTATCGGGGTTTACTACAACACTGATCTTACCTGCCTGCCATGGTGGCCGCAATGCCGATCCTCAGCAGGCCGTGGTGGAAGTGTAATGGGCCTGGCACCTGGGGATTGCGGAAGAAGCCTGGCAGGTGCGACTTGCGAGCAAGCGGGAACGACCGGCAGGCTGAACGCTAGCCGGCTTTACGCAACACCGTCAGCGGGTCGATTTCATTGGCGACGACCTTGTCGGTGATGACGCACTCCGTGACCTCGGTCTCGCCGGGCAGCCGATACATGATCTCGAGCATGAAGTCTTCCATGATCGCACGCAGGCCACGCGCGCCGATTCCGCGCTTCATGGCGCGCTCGGCAATCGTCTCCAGGGCTTCATCGGTGAAGGTTAGCCGCACATCCTCGAACTCGAACATCTTCTGGTACTGACGCACGAGCGAGTTCTTGGGCTCCTGCAGGATTGTAACGAGATCCTTGGCAGTGAGGTCCTGGAGCGTCGCCACGACGGGCAACCTGCCCACGAACTCCGGAATGAGGCCGTAGCGAATGAGGTCCGCGGGTTGCACCATCGGCAGGACGTCGAACTCCTTCCGGCTCTGCTCATCGGCGTGCGCTAAAAAGCCGAGTCCCTGCCGGCCAATGCGGTTGCGAATGATCTTATCGAGGCCGACAAAGGCACCACCGACGATGAACAGAATGTGGGTGGTGTCGATCTGGAAGAATTCCTGGTGCGGGTGCTTGCGGCCACCCTGGGGCGGCACGTTCGCTTGCACTCCTTCGAGGATTTTCAGCAGTGCCTGCTGGACGCCCTCGCCGGACACGTCGCGCGTAATGGACGGGTTCTCGTCCTTGCGGGCGATCTTGTCGATCTCGTCGATATAGATAATCCCGCGCTCGGTCTTTTCCTTGTCGTAGCCGGATGCCTGGAAGAGCTTCAGGATGATGTTCTCGACGTCCTCGCCGACATAGCCTGCCTCGGTGAGAGTCGTTGCGTCGGCGATCGTGAAGGGCACCTGTAGGAAGCGCGCGAGCGTCTGGGCCAGGAGTGTCTTGCCCGTGCCGGTCGACCCGATGAGCAGGATGTTGCTCTTGGAAAGCTCCACATCATCGCGCTTGCGGTGGTCGAGAAGATCGCTGCGCCGGTAGTGGTTGTACACCGCAACGGCGAGCCTCTTTTTCGCGGCTGCCTGGCCTACCACGTACTCGTCGAGGAATTCCTTGATCTCGGGCGGCTTGGGCAGATCGAATAGGCCCTCGCGTTCCTCGAGATCACGCTCCTCTGCGATGATGTCGGTGCAGATCTCGATGCACTCGTCGCAGATGTAGACGTTGGGGCCGGCGATGAGCTTGCGCACCTCGCCCTGGCTCTTGCTGCAGAACGAGCACCTTAACGACGTCCCGCCTGAATTGGTCCTGGTCATCTCTCCCCCCGGCGCTAGCTCCGCTGGGCGGGGCTGGTTTCGGGGCCGACCTCCCGCTTCTCGACCTTCTGGTCAGGAAGCATCACGACCCGGTGCTCTTCTTTGTGTCGATCACCTGATCGACGAGCCCATATTCGACCGCTTCCTCGGCGGTCAAGACGAAGTCTCGATCCGCATCTGCGTTGAGCTTCTCGACTGACTGCGAAGTATAAGAGGCTAGCAGATTGATGATGCGCTCGCGTAACCGAATGATCTCCCTGGCATGAATTTCTATGTCCGAGGCGGTGCCCTGCAAGGCACCATGCGGCTGGTGCAGCATGATCCGTGAGTTCGGGAGCGCGAAGCGCTTCTTGGGGGAACCGGCTGCGAGGAGAACGGCTCCCATACTCATTGCCTGGCCGATGCACAAGGTCGACACGTCGGGCTTGATGTAGGCCATGGTGTCGAGAATCGCCAGCCCTGACGTAACCGACCCGCCTGGGCTGTTGATGTAGAGCTGGATGTCCTTATCGGGATCCTCGGCGGCCAAGAAAAGCAACTGTGCGATGACGAGGTTAGCGATGTCGTCGTCAATGGCGCTGCCCAGGAAGATGATGCTGTCCTTGAGCAGTCGCGAGTAGATGTCGTAGGCGCGCTCACCTCTGCCCGTCTGCTCCACGACCATCGGTATCAGGGGCATAGTCCAAGCTCCATTGGTGAGGCGCGATCAACAACCCGGAGAGAGCCGCAGCGGGATCCCGCACCCTTTGGCGCGGGGGGTCAAGCGGATGAATCCTCAGTGATTATCGCTGGGCTTCCGGCCACGGACTCGATCGTAGCATGATGCTTTAGGTAGTCCAAAGCACCTTGTCTTGCCATCATTTGGCGCATTGCCTCGAAGCTGCCTTCCTGCCGCATCTTGGCTGCGATGGCGGTTGTGGCGGTTTCCTCGCCACCCTGTAGGCGTTGAATTTCCGCCAGCACATCATCGTCCTCGATGGCAATGCTCTCGACCTTGATGATCTGGTCGAGCAGAAGCTCTTCCTTGACAGCTCTCTCCGCGGGGATCTTGTTGTCCGCCCGAAAGCTGGCCCAGTCGACGCCCTCACGCGGGTCCATGCCCTGACGGGCGAGGTCCTCGGCAGCTCTCTGCACGACCCGGTCCAGGCGGGCTTCAACCATCGACTCGGGCGCCTCGATCGGATTCGCCTCGAGGACCTTGTCGAGAAGCTGACGAATGACATCCTGATCAGCTTCTTGCTCCATGTGCTCGCCGATGTCCTGGCGCACCTTGTCTCGGAGCTCCTCCAAGGTCTCCATGCCGAGATCCTTGGCTAGCTCATCGTCCACGGCGGGTAGGTGGCGGCGCTTCACATCCTTCACCTCGACCCTGCAGGTGACTTCCTTGCCCGCGAGAAGATCATTGGGGTATTTGTCGCCAAGGCGGGTAACGAACTCGCGTGTGTCACCTGGGTGGAGGCCCTCGAGCTGGGAGTTCAGGCCCGGGACTGCCTGCTCGTTGCCCAGGTGAACGTATCGCTCCTCCTCCGCAAGCCGCTTGCCCTTGCCCTCTCGGGGAAAGAGCGCGATCGAGACGGCTACAAAGTCGTTCAACGCCGCTCCCTCCTCCTCGCCGACAGGCTCCACCTTGGCGGCTCTCTCTCGCAGCTCAGACAGAGCGTTCTCGATAGCTTCCTCGCTCACATCCGGCTCGGTCCGCGTGGCCTTCAGGTCCTTGTAGCCAGTAACCTCGATCTCGGGGATGACATCGAAGTGCACCGTGAAAGCGAGATGCTTGTCGACGTCGAAGTCCACGCTGTCGAGCACAGGAGTATGGATCGGGTCCAGGCTTCGCGAACGTAGCTCGGCCGACACGTACTCCGGGATCATCTGGTCGAGAACATGCTCTCTGATTTCCTCGCGGTAGCGCTGCCGGACCATACTCATCGGCGCCTTGCCGCGCCGGAAACCCGGGATGCGAGCGCGCCCCCTGTAGACCTGAGCCACCTCTTGCACCTGCTCCGCCACCGCCTCTGCGGGCACATCGAGCGTCATGACGACGCGAACGCCCTGTTGGTCGACCGTTACCTCAGCCGCGGGCAGTGGAGCCTCGGGCGCAGTCTCGGATTGCGTTTCCTCGATGACCGGCATCTCGGCGGCTGCCTCTTCTGCTGCCTCCTCTGCTGCTGCTTCGGGTGCCGTCTCGGAGGGGGCCGTTTCCTCAGTGGCTGGCTCAGCGGCCTCTGGTGCGGGGGCGGCGGATTCCGGTGCCTGGTCGTCCTGCGGTTTGGCGCTCATGGAGGGTCTTTCTCGGGAGGCTATCAGGGCTGAGGCGGCGCCTGCCGGAGCCGCTCTCTGTGCTGGTGCTGAGAAGGTGCGAAAGGGGGGACTCGAACCCCCACGAGCGCAAGCCCACTGGCTCCTAAGGCCAGCGCGTCTGCCAATTCCGCCACTTTCGCATACGCGGAATCGCGACGCGGCGACAGGGTCACCTCGTCGCTCTTGTCACATGCAAAGTGAGCCGCCAAGGAATCGAACCTTGAACCTACAGATTAAGAGTCTGTTGCTCTGCCAATTGAGCTAGCGGCCCACGGATTCCTCTGCCTGGACTTCTCGACGGTTCGCGACCGCGCTGACGCAATGGCGCACGATGGCTGCGTTGCGCTTGATTCGAGTGCTCGACGTACTGCACGAGTACGCCTGCGCACTCGAACCTGCGCGCGCCTTGCCCTCACGGCCCTTGCGCCCGCTCGCTTCACGAACCGTCGAGAAATCCAGGCTAGATTTCAGGTAAGCGAATGGTACCCGAAGTCACCATAGCCTGCATCCCTCATCACGGTTCTGCCGCGGCCTCGGTGAGAGCCATGTCTACTGCCGCGTGAGGTGCTTACTCGGTGTCCTCGACGTACCCCTTCGACCAAACCACAAACAAAGTGCGCCTGGCAGGAGTCGAACCTGCGGCCTTCGCATCCGGAGTGCGACGCTCTATCCTGACTGAGCTACAGGCGCACGCTGAAAATTGATGAAAATCAAGAGGGGTGAGCGAGGGGACTCGAACCCCCAACCGCTGGGACCACAACCCAGTGCTCCACCAATTGAGCTACGCTCACCACAAGACCCGCTAATTGTAGGTCTGTGCTAGCGGGGCGGTCAATCAACCTCCCCCGCCCGCTAGAATACTTCGCCGCTGGCAGGCGAGTCTCCGCTACCCGTCCCACTCGACCGTAAAGGTCTGACTCGAATAGCCGTCAGGCCCGGTCGTTGTTACGATCTTGAAGTCGCCCGTCTGGTTCGGCTCGAGGTCATTGGGCACGGACGACGTGCTGGCGACGTCCACGAGGCCTCCTGACGAATCGAAGAGGCTGACTGATACCCTGACGTTACGGGCCGTAGCTGTGCCGTTGCTGAGCACGCGACCGAGGAACTCGACGTGGCCATCGTCGTTGGTGCTCCTGGTCGTTCCGTCCAGAACGATAACGCGCGCGCTGAGAATGGGCTCAGTAGGGCCTTCGTCGTCTTTGTCGAAAAGATCGCATGCGGTCAGTGGGGCAACCAGCAGCAACAGGAGACAGAAAGTCAGTATT
Organism: Acidobacteriota bacterium; assembly: GCA_030609765.1. GTDB lineage: Bacteria > Acidobacteriota > UBA890 > UBA890 > UBA890 > CALAKE01. Next base: position 3,054 of record JAUWTE010000067.1, on the reverse strand, counting down.
CTTTGCATAAACCTAGCCTAGCTTGCCCCCGTTGAGCTTGAAGAAATCACAGAACAGCGAAGCCGGAATCGGGCGCAGCGATCAGGGATCGATACTCAACCGCCCAGCCCCATATCGATTGTCGCTTCCCGGAGGGCCCAGGTCTAGGGCACGACCGTACAGAATCCTTACGATCTGATCGTACGTATAGAGCCCCATTCGCGACTTCAGCAGGGCGATCGCACCGGCGACATGCGGCGCTGAGGCAGAGGTGCCGTAGAAGCTCAGCGGTCCGTATGTGACCGTGATCACCCCGTCGGGAGCGACAATGTCGGGTTTACTGCGACCGTCTGCAGTGGGTCCCCAGGAGCTGAACGGCTCGAGGTTGTCATTGGACCAGTAGGTAGCGCCGACCGCCACAGCCGATCGGCTATCGGCGGGAATCGTGATGCTACCCTCCGGGACGACAAACGCCGGCGTCGTGAGGATGTTACCAACGTAGAAGGTCTCGAGCTGCACGTCTCGGGAAGCCTTGGCCTTGCGGATCGCCACGTGTGCGACTACCGGTGCTTCGCCGGCCGTCACGGTGACCTGCTCAACCGGTGCCTCTGTTCCCTCCTGCGGGTTGAGCGACACGCCCGCGAGCACCAGCGGCGTGTCAGCGGACGGTGGCTTCACAGAATCCCCGTCACAAGGATACGGAGCGCCCACCGCGCTCGAGCATTCGAAGAAGACGTAGAGGTCGTAGTCTTGATTCGAGGTGAACCAGTCGTCCCAATTCAGGTACACAGTCAGCGACCCGTCGGCAGCCAGCAGCGCGGGGTTTGTCTCCGCCGATCCGCTGAAGTTGTTCCACCCGTCACCATCCGGGTCGCGAAATCGACCGTCCCAATGACGCTGCGCCATGTTGCCGGCGGAGGTGACCCAGACAACGTCCGACGCGGCCGCTCTCTCGACATCGAAGTTGACAGGCCCCGTGCCGTCCCCCGGCCCGACGTTGAACCAGCTCAACGAGCTGTTGATAACGTTGACGCCATTCGAAAGCAGCCAGCTCGTGGCCTGTGAGTGCCCGAACAATGAGTCGATGTTGGTGAGAAGGAGAGCCGCGTCCGGTGCCATGTCGAACACGATTTCCGCCACAGCTGTGCCGTGTTGGCGGGAGAGGGGGTCGAGGCCGCTGCCACTGAGGCCACCGGTGCTGAACGTCTGAGTCGATATTTCACGCGGCAGCTCGGAGCCGACCAGCGACTGGTACCCGAGAAAGCCAAGGTCGAGGACGCCTACCCGCACACGCTCATCCGGTGGAAAGTGGGAAGCGGAGGATTGCTGGAATCTGTCGGCCCCCGTGACGGCGACGCCTTGGCTGACCACCATGTCGGTATGTGGCAGCGGGGAAGGCTCTGTGTAACCGATTTCATTCGCTCCAGCCAGCCCAGTCAGGTTGGCCATCGGTACGGTCGCCTCAATCATATTGCGGAGACGACCACGGACCGCTCCGCCGAGGGCCTCAACTCTCGAGGCGACGGCCTGCTCGACCGCCTCAAAGAGCACCTCATCGGCTGGATTCATCGGGTCGTGGAACCCTTCCTCACGACGCTCACCGAAAGACCTGGCATGCTCGTGGATGAGGACAACCACATCATTGCCGCGCAGCGGGATTCGCTGTGCCGCCGCGTAGGCTCGGGCTGCTGCCCGACCCTGCTCGCGGCTCACCGCGGCCAAGCGCCAGAGACGGTAGTCGAGCCGTGCCGGGCCCGCAGCAGGGGCATCATAGGCGTCCTGAAGCGATGCCGAGGTCAAGACCTCACCGGGAATCAGCCAGGCTGGTTCTTCGCTCTGGGCTCCCGACAATCCCGCCTGCGAGGTGATGGCCAGAAGCGCCACCAAAGAAACAGCGAGTGCCGCACGCTGTCGCGACCCCGATCTCGATCTATCGTTCATGAGTAAAGGTGCCATCGCTCTGCCTAGAAGTAGAATCGAACGCCGCCGCTCCAGATGATCGATTGGAGCTTTTGCGTGGAAGGAAACTGCGCAGAGATCTGCGTCACCTCATCGGTGATGATCGCCATCGTGTCCGCTGTGGCTACCAGATAGCGCAGCTCGGTGAAGAGCCCGAAGCTGCGCCAGACAAGAACGTTTACTCCACCCGAGAGATTCAAGCCGAGTGCGTTCTCCACACTGTCCCCGACCAGGAACCCGAACTCGGCCAGGTCATCGGCTCCCGCCGAGTCCGCCTTGAAGTCGTTGATGAAATACGCCATTCCGGCGGTGCCGTAGATTGAAACTATGGAGCTGACCGGGGCGCGAAACAGTGCACTTGCCGAGATCACGAACGACTCGATCGTGCCGCGCGACAGTGGCGGCATCGTATCAATGACATTCTGGGGGAGGAAATCGAGATTCTGGCGTGTGCCCGCAACCTCGATTCCGAAAAACGGCCAGAAGAGGTAGGAGCCGGATGCTCCAAAGACGACGCCGTCCGCACCGAGCTCGTCGTTCAAAGTGAACGGATAGCCGACAAAGCCCCCGACGTTACCGCGCTCGAGATACAGGCCCGTGTTCCTCGCTGCCGGGGGTGCCCACTGGATGGGCTGCACATTGGAGGATTCGTCCGCGGCCCCCGAAGGCCCATTCGCCACAGGATGCGCGTTGGCCGAAAGCGCGAACAGGAGCATCAAGGCGACTGTTGCCACGATGGGAACAACCCTCATTCTCCGCACCTTCCCCCTCCGGTCGTACGACTAGCTGAGGGCAGATTATCGCATAAGGGCCTCGATGCAAGAGGGCCACCTGCATGCTTCGCCTGGCCGCTCCCCGGGTCCGCACCGACGGTTGAGCGCCCCGACACTACTGCCCCCTCGGCCTCGCGGGTAGTATGGACGCGTTCCTGAGCGTGAATCCACCGCAATCGCCCGGCGTGGGCGGCCACCGCCATGACACTGGAAATTCTCTTTCTGTTCGCCGTACTGGCAGGAATGGTCGTTCTATTTCTGACCGAAAAGCTGCCGGTCGAGCTGACGGCCTTTATCGGTCTGGCCACTCTCACACTCACCGGATATCTGGCCGCGGACGAGG
>JAUWTE010000427.1 GCA_030609765.1 Acidobacteriota bacterium | reverse complement strand
TCAATCGGTGTTCCAGGCACGAGGGCGGTAGCCGCGTTGGGGTGTCCATCAGGGTCCGGCTCAGTGGCTACGCCGGGGTAGGGGATCCAGGTGCCACCAATGTTGAGCAGGGAACTGCTGTACATCGTGTTGACGTAGACGTGATAGGTGCCCACCCGCGGGACAACTACAGTCAATTGCTCGGCGGAGAGGTCTCCGTTGATATCCACGTCGGACATCCCTCCGCGGAGCGGAACCCCCACCTCATCGGTGATGTGGATCCTCAGGTCGGCTTCACCATCTCCTCTGACGACAACGGTCAAGAATCCGGCTGTCTCGGCGTCGAATTGAAAAGCTACGGGGTTCTCGGCGCTGGTCTGAGCGCTTACCAGCTGCCCGAGCGGCAACACCTGCAGGTCCTGGCCCGCGACCGGGCCGCCCGTGGCAGGCTGCCCTATCGCAAGAGCAGGCTGACCCGACCCGAGGAACAAGGCAGCAAACAGTACGAAAATGCATGTCGCTACGAGAGCGAAGCGCACCCTGCTGATCATGGCTTTGCCTCCTGCGGGAACGCAGCTTTCGCACCGTCCCGCGCGTTCTGAGTTTTCAGTCCACACCTGAAATCCGGCACCATTCTCTTGCGGGTTCCGGATACGTACAAGGGCCAGGACGCAGAGACCGTATATTCTGATGAGGTCGAAAGAGGCTAACGAAGAACCCGGGAGAGGTAGTTCACGATGCGAGGTCAAACCTTCTTCACCTTCCGCACACTCGCCTGCTGCTTCATCGCAGTCTCTCTGTCGACCGTGGCAGATGAGGCCACCGCCCAGAACTGCCTGACCGACGGAACGGGCACGTTCAAAGCGAATCTGCACGGTGCCCTCGTCTCCGAGCTGAATTGGGGTAACGAGGGAACTGCCTGCGCGGGATTCACCTCTTCATCAGGCCCCATTCGCGTGCAGTTTTCACGGCGCACAGACGATGGCGAGCTCATCATCGACCTGACGATCAGAGGTATCGCCGAGGGGCAGACGGGCCGGTCCTTCAATGGCGGAGTGTCGCTCAGCGGAAGTGCGCTCGAGGGGCAGACATTCGAGACGCCGGCGGAGGCCTGCAGATTCACCCTGGTCGAGAATACGCTCATCAGCGCGACACTTCTCGAGAGAATCTACAAGCTGGTGGGCAGTGCGCGCTGTAGCGCCCCCGCGGTAACCTCGCCTCCCGGATCAACAATCACGATCGCCGAGCTCAGATTCAAGGGCCAAACCCGATGGTCGAAGTCCTCGCAATGAGGATTCACCACGGCCTGCCAGGGACAAATCGCTACTGGATGTATCCCAGCGAGCGGAGCTGCCGGCGGAGCTCGGGATCGAGCTCCATCGTTTCGAGCTGCACGCCCTGGCTGGAGGCCAGGAGCCGGAGCTCCAACAGTTTCAAGAGGGACTGAGCGAACTCTCCGCGCGCTGGCCGCCCAGATCTCTCGCCGAAATCATTCTCCAAGTTGAACAGCCAGTTCCTGTCCCTTCTCTTCTCCACGATGACCTTGTGAGGCCATTCAATCCCGGCCTTCAGCTCCGGTCCATACAGCGTTCCCTCGGCCACGATCAGTCTCTCGGCCAATTCCTCACCGCTCGCGAGGTGTGGCCAGAGGGAAACTCCGAACGCATTCTCATCAAAGCCCAGCCCGAGGGCATCGAGGACCGTTGGGGTAATGTCGGCGATGGATACGGGCGTCGCACTCCGGCGAGAGCTGACCCCGGGGGCCCAAACGATCAACGGCACATGTAATAGCTCGTTGTAGAGGGTGTGCCCGTGCTCGAAGCCACCGTGATCGAAGAGCTCCTCGCCATGGTCAGCAACGAAGATCACCAGCGATTGGTCCCATAGTCCGCGTTCACGCAGACCGGCGACGAGCCGCTCGAACTGGCTGTCGACAAAACGAATTTCCTCGTCGTAGGCGGCCTCCATGAATGCCTTGCGAGCCGGCGACAGGCTGGAGGCATCCCGGCGCAGCGGCTGAGGGTCTTCGACGACCGGCAACGTGAAACCTCCCTCGAGGTCCTCGGTGAACATGCCGCCGATGGGCTCCGGCGCGCCGTACTGCATGTGCGGATCCCAAAAATGAAGGAACAGGAAGAACGCCTTGTTTTCTAGGTTGTCGACGTACTCGAGGCCGAGGTCTACGACAACGTCAGAACGCCGCGTTTCCTCGTAATCTCCGGTGAGGTGGTCGTAGATGTCGAAGCCGCGGCTCATTCCGAAGCGCGGATCGAGATTGGGGTTCTGAGCTACAGCAATCGTCGTGAACCCCTCCAAAGCAAGGCGTTCCGCCAGCGTTTCTACTGCTGGGTCGAGAATCGTGCGCTGCTTGGGCCCCAGGCGGTTGGCATCCCACTCTATCTCAGAGGTCCTGGGGTGGATTCCCGCGGCGTGCCCGCTCTGCAGGCGCCCTGTGAAGATGCTCGCGAACGAGGGCAGGGTCCATGGAGAAGTCGCGAAGGCGCGATCGAAGACAACACCTTCCTCGGCGAGTTGATCAAGGAATGGAGAGGTCGGCCGGCTGGCGCCGTGAAGTCCGAGATGATCGGCCCGCAGAGTGTCAACGCCGACCAGGATGATCGCTCGGGGTTTGACGGGCGCGGGTGGCTGCTCGGCCCCGCCGCAGCCTGGCGCCGCGATGGCGAGGAACAGCAACAGGGCGAGCAGACGAACGGCTCGCAGGTTGTTGCTATGTGGGCCGAAGCCAACCATATTCATGCTCGTGAGCATAGGTTTCCCTCTCTCAGTGCCCTCGTCGTTTCGCTGTCTGAAGGTCCGCGACCAGGGTGCCCATCAGGTGACCGGACCACCCCTGTACATGCGTCCCTCCCTCCATTCAGTATATCCGGCAAACCTGTAGACTGACGCGACGTCGATCCCATCAACGCAGGACCCGGAGACGACCCATGCGACGATTCTCACTGCGAGTAGCCCCAGTATCGGCCCTCGCGATCGTACTCACCTTGGCAACAGCGATTCCCGCGCTCGCCCAGTTGCAGGACTACAGCAAGGTCGTGCCGGCCTCGGCTGATACTCAGAGCGGCCTGTTTCTGGTCCATCGCGTCGGCGACCGCCTGCTGTTCGAGATTCCCGATGAGGTGCTTGGCAGAGACATGATCATCATGAGCCGCTTCGCCAAGGCACAGCAGGGGCTCTCGAACGCCGGCGCCAACATGGCACCCAACATCACGGTGCGATGGGAGCGGCACGGCGACCGTATCTTGGTTCGGGCCGTGTCGTACCAGAATGTGGCGGCGGAGGACTCCTCCGTAGCGCTTGCGGTGCAGAACTCCAGCTTTCCGCCGATCTTGCACTCTCTGCCGATTCAGGCCCATGGCGAGGGCACCTCGGTGATTGACGTCACGGACCTCTACCTGGGTGACACCCCGACCTTTTCGCTTCCACGCAACCGGCGGTCGCAGCTCTCCGTGCGTAGCTACGATCGCGATCGGAGTTGGTTGGAGTGGGCACGTGCCTTCCCGATCAACGTCGAGGTGCGCGTGGTGCAGACCTACGCTGCCGACCAGCCGCCTTCCAGCTCTCGCGGCGGAACGGTCTCATTCGAGGTTAATCACTCGATGGTGATGCTGCCCGAAGAGCCGATGATGCCACGCCTCTGGGACGAGCGTACCGGGCTGATAAAGGACGTAAAAATGCATTGGATTGATTGGCTCGTGATCGCAGCTTACTTCT
>JAUWTE010000291.1 GCA_030609765.1 Acidobacteriota bacterium | reverse complement strand
GTTGGGAATTCTTACCTAGTGGCCTGGTGTGGCGACACCAATACGGGCTCTCTGGTGGACAACCATCTGGAGATCTGGGCGCAGCGCGTCGATGCGACGAGCGGTGCCTTACAAGGCGCAAACACCCGCATCAGCACGGTAGCAACGGATGGCGACTCGTTCCGGGGGGCAACTTGGCCGGACGTCGCTGCCAACCCGCGCTCTGGCGAATTTCTGGTTGTCTGGCAAGACGACCGCGACATCGACCAGGACTCCGACATATGGGGGCAACGCGTGCACAGTGTGACGGGCACGCTGCTCGGATCTGATTTCCAGATCAGCCAGACTCTGCCCGCCGGCATCTCGCCACAGTGGGTGGCTATTCATCCCGAGGTTTCCTACAACCAGGTCGATCGTGAGTACTTGGTGGTTTGGTCCGGCCAGACGATCGAGCTGGGGGAGAACAACTGGGAGGTCTCGGGCCAGCGGCTCGACCCTCGCGGAAATGAGATAGGCACGGATGATTTCCGTATCAGTCACATGGGTCCCGATACGGATCCGGAGCCGTGGAATTGGTCGGCGTCCGAGTCAGCGGTGGCTTTCTCGCCACGCCTTGGGGAGTACCTGGTGATATGGAAAGGCTATTTCGTGGTCGCGCCGTTCGTGAATGACATGGAGATCTTCGGGCAGCGCCTCATGCCGGACAAGCTCAGGAGCTTCATCGCTGAGCGCTAGCATCAGGACCACGATGAGAACTAATGCAGGCTAGCTCCCGCGAGAGCTCACATGTGAGGCCACCAGGATCGCGGCTGCGGTCAGAGACGCGATCGGCTGCAGCAAGGCAAGCGAATGGTCGATGCCAAGGGTATCTTTCAACAGATACCGGTAGGTGAGGGACATCGCGATGTGGGCTGCACCAGCAATGAGCACGCCCATCCACGGCGACGAGCTGATCGGCGATGAAAGCAGCAGAAGCGCGGGAATCAGCAGCAGCCAAGGAACCGCGAAGACGATCAGCAGAAGGACCGCCCCAACCAGCGCCCGCGGGAGGCTGCGTGACAAGGCCGAGTAGAAGCAGCTCATCAGTGACTGCCACATGCGCGGGAAGCTCGAGATCGTTTGCACCACCGCCAGCTCGTGACCGCGCAGGAACATTGGCTTGTAGCCACGGTGCTGGATCGAGCGGATCAAAGCGATATCTTCGAGGGGCTCGCCACGAATGGAAGCGTGCCCTCTAACAGCCTCGTAGACGGAGCGCTGGAGCAGCAAGAAGGGGCCGTAGGAGAGCGCCGTGGTTGGCTCGGATTTCTCGAGAGACCGGGCCGGAAAGGCCAGTAGAGCAAGCTGTGCGACGAACGGCATGAATATGCGCTCCCATCGGCCCGTAGCCGTCAGGCCCGGCACGATGGTGACCAGGTCGGCCTGCTGCCACCAAGCCGCTCCCATTGCACGACGCACGGCGTTCTTTCTGAGCACGACACTGTCATCGATGAACAGCACCCAGGGGTGCTTAGTCTCCCTGTAGCCGAGAAAGAAGGAATGGGGCCTGCGCGCCCAGCCTTTGGCTGGGCTACCGCTCGACAGGACTTTCATGCGTGGGTCGGGCGCCAGGCGCCTCGATCCTCCCTTGCCACCAGTGCCTGGCCTGTCGTCAATGACAATGAGCTCGAGCTCGGGGTACTCCTGGGAAAGAACCGATGCAACGGCGGGCTCGGCGGCGAGCTCAGCGTCCTCCAGCAGAAGCACGACACTCACAGGATGCAGGGATTGCGGGCGCACATCCTGCGCCAAGGGCGGAGCATGAAGGGCGCGCAGGTTGCGAACCTGCCAGGTGAACGCCGCGATGAGCGCGGCGAGCGCGAACACATCCAGAACAAAGGCAGCAGCGGCCACCCAAACACCCCCCGATGCGCTAGCCAGGACTTCTCAGAAGGTCGCCAGGCTGCACCCCACAAATGGCCGTCCCCGGCCTCTCATCACAGCCTGCCCTATCTGCTGTTAGGGAAGCGGATTTCGGAGGGGCGAATCAAACCCTTTCTTCCTACTCGAACCTGAGGGCCTCGAGCGGGTCCACTCTCGCCGCGCGTCGAGCCGGCAGGTAGGCGGCCAGCGCCGCCACCACAACCAGCGTCCCGATGACCACACCGAAGGTCACGGGATCGAGGGGGCTGACGCCATAGAGCAGGGCGTTCATGAAGCTGGTGAGGGCGATTGCCGCGGTCACGCCGGCGAATATCCCCACCAGCGTCACCGCGAAGCTGCGCCGCAGCACCATCCAGCTGATCTCCGCGGTGCGCGCTCCCAGTGCCATTCGCACGCCGATCTCGTGGGTACGCTGGCTAACCACATAGGACACGACACCGTAGATGCCTACGGCACCAATCAGCAGGGCTCCCGCCGCGCCGATCAGCAACAACGCCATCATGAAGGTCTCGTCCTCTCGGGCCCAAGCAACCAGCCCTTCCATCGTCTGGACGTCGGCGAGCGGCAGGTTGGGATCGAGGGTCTGGACGCGGGCACGGATGGAGTCGACCAACGCGGTGGGATCGCCATCGGCGCGCACGACGAATCCCATGACCCGGGCCGCGAACCCGCTCTCGGAATCAATCGGCTGCATCGTCAGGTAGACGATCTCCCCATCCTCTTCCTCGAGGTCCAGATTGCGGACGTTGCCGACCATACCGACGACTGTGTGCCAGAGGGCCGGGTCAGGCCCCTGGGCATCGCTTCCTCCCGGTTGGATGCGCTTGCCGATCGGGTTCTCACCGGGCCAGTAGAGCCGAGCCACAGCCTCGCTGATGACCGCGACTCCTCTGTGCTCCTCGTGGTCGGCGCGCTCGAAGGTGCGGCCGGCGAGCAATGGAATCTGCATTGTCTCGAAGAAGCCGGGCGCCGGGCGCTTGAAGATATGCATCTGAGCCGACTCGCCGGGCTCGAGGGGCCGGTCCTCGACAGTGAAATCGATCCCTGTGGCCGCGTAGCCGAGCGGCAGGTGATTGACGGCGCCGACAGACAGCACCCCGGGAAGTGTGCTGACCTCGTCGATCACCTGCTGCATGAAGGCGGCCGGCGCCTCGGTGCCGGGATAGTCACCCGCTGGGAGCATCAGCCGGAACGTGAGCACATTCTCGGGGTCGAAGCCGAGATCCACCGCGGTGAGCGTTTGGTAGGTGCGCACCATGAGCCCGGAGCCCACCAGCAGCACGACAGCCAGCGCCACCTGGGCGCCCACCAGAATGTTGCGCGCCCTGTGGCGTGAGCGCCCGGAGGTTTGTGCCCGGCCGCCTTCTTTCAGCGCCGCGGCCAACCAGGTGGTCTTGGTCCGAAGCGCTGGGATCACACCGAACAGGAGGCCGGCGAGAAGCGAGATGGCGAAGGTGAACAGGAGCACGCGCGCATCGATGACAACCTCGCTGAGCCGGTAGGCGCTCGAGGGGCCGTACCGCACCAAAGCCCGCACTCCGGCATAGGCGAACGCGAGTCCAAGGACGCCGGCGGCGAGGCCGAGCACGCACGCTTCGGTCAGAAAACCCACGACCAGCCGGCGCCGGCCAGAGCCAAGCGCGACTCGTACGGCCATCTCGCGCTCGCGGGACTCGGCACGGACCAGGAAGAGGTTGGCGACGTTGGCGCAGGCAATCAACAGGATGAACCCGACGGAGCCGAGCAGAATGAACAGCGGCTGTCGGGTGTCACCAATGTAGTACTCCCGCAAGGGTTTGACCGCTGCGGTCAGACCGGCTCTTTCGAGCCCCGGTGCCGAGGACTGATCCGGAAAAGTCTCGGTGAGATTCTCGAGTAGGCCCGCGAGTCGGGCAGAAGTCTGTTCCATGCTCATGCCCTGCTGCAGGCGCGCCACAGACGGGCTGCCGAAGCGACCAATGTCGGCCTCGTCGCGATCGAGCTGCATCGGCACCCACAAACGGTTCCCCGTGCGAGGAAACTCGAGGCCCGCGGGCGCGACGCCAATGATCTCGTGGCCAGCGCCGTCGATTTGGACCCTACGCCCGACAATATCGGACGCCCCTCCGAATTGGCTTCTCCAAAAAGCGTCGGCGATGACAACGACGGGCGGGCTGCCGGGATCTCCGTCTTCCTCACGGAAGGTGCGGCCCATCGCCGGCGGCACACCGATGGTGTCGAAGAACGAGTGAGTTACCCGCGAGGCCCGAACCCGTTCCGGCGCGTCGCCGCCGCTCAGATTCACCGACTCGCGGTTGAAGAGCGCCAGGTCAGCGAGGACGCCACTATCGCGGAAGTAGAAGTAGGTGGCCGTGGTCATGCCGATGTCGGGGCGCGCCTCGTCCATTCCTGGTGCGGAATGGTAAACGCGCACCAGAGTCTCAGGGTCGGGCAGCGGCAATGGCTGTAGCAACACACCGTTGACCACGCTGAAGATGGCGGTGTTCGCGCCGATAGCCAGCGCCAACGTCAGAACCGTGACCAGCGAAAATCCCGGCTGCTTCCATAACACGCGCAATGCGACGCGGAGACCCTGGAGCGCATCAGCAAGGGGCGACCAGCCCCGGCGCGGTGGCGGTGGGGATAGACGCGAGGGCTGGTGGCCCGACGGGCCTATCCCGGCGGCATTGTGCCTTGCCGAGCCGACCGAGCCCGCTGCGCCTGCTGTTCCGGGCCGCCGCAACCTCGTCCAGAGGTACCAGCCGCCCATTTGCAATGCCTGCCGCCAGTACCAGCCCCTCGCGGCCCCTCCGCGCGCTTCTTGAACGTGATCGTCGTACTCCTCGCAAAGGTCGCCGAGAACACTATCGCGCACGGTTCCGGCGGGCAGAAAGACCCGCAGAAAAAGCTCGGGGAGTCGGGGCGGCCGGATCCTGTTATGCGTTGCGCTCATCGAGATGTCTCGCCTGGGGAGCGCTTGCTCGGCTTTCCTTCGCCGAGCTTTCATAAATATCAGACGCCT
>JAUWTE010000105.1 GCA_030609765.1 Acidobacteriota bacterium | reverse complement strand
CGTAATGTCAATCCTTGCACTTGCGTGCGCGAAGTACTCCGTCAGAATGGGGTGGTCCGGCAGGATCTTCTCGACCTCTAGCGCCAACGGGTAGGCCTCGGTCCTCTGCGTCAGATCTCCCATGGTCACCTCGGCGATGCGCGGCAGTGCTTCCTGCTCCGCCCAGCGGATCGTCGCACGACGCTCGAACCACGCGTGGCCTGCCAGGAGCAGACCCGCGAGAATGGCGATCGTCGGGATGGCGACCTTTGGCTGCAGCAAGCGGCGCGAGCGGCGCACCAGGCCTCTCTGTTGCTTCCCCTCCGGCCGTAGAGCTTCCTGACAGCTCTTCAGATCCTCCAGCATCTCGTCTGCGGACGGATAGCGCTGGCACGGATCCCTTTGCAGGGCGCGCGACAGAACCCGCTCCACTTCCACCGGCACAAGCGGAAGGGCTTTGCGTATGGGTGGCGGTCTCTCGTTCAGGATCGCGTAGATCAAGGCCTGCTCGTGGCCGCCGGCGAACGGCAGCCTCCCCGACAACATCTCGTAGAGGATGACGCCCAGCGACCAGAGGTCGCTCTTGGGGTCGACATCCTCACCGCGAGCCTGCTCCGGCGACATGTAGGCAACCGTCCCCAGGGTCGTGCCTGCCCGGGTGACCCGGGTTTGATCCGCCAGCTTGGCCAGCCCGAAGTCGATGATCTTCACGATGCCATCGCTGGTGATGAAGATGTTCGAAGGCTTGATGTCGCGATGAATGATCCCCCTATGATGAGCTTTCGCGAGGCCCTGGGCGATCTGGATGGCGATCTCCACGGCTCCCGGGATCTCCAGCCGCCCCCGCCCGATCCGGTCTCTCAGCGTCTGACCCTCGTAGCAGGCCATCACGACGTAGAGCTGATCGTCTTCCTGCCCGATCTCGTGAATGGTGCAGATGTTGTGATGCTCCAGCGAAGAGGCCGCCTGCGCTTCGTGGATGAGACGCACCTTAGCTTCCCGCTGCCGGCTGAGTTCCGGCGACAGGAACTTGATGGCGACGCGGCGGTTGAGGCGCGTATCCTCGGCCTTGTAGACGACGCCCATGCCGCCCTGGCCGAGCTTCTCGAGGATCCGGTAATGGGAGATGGTTCGCCCAATCATGGGACCCGTCCTCGATCTTGCGAAGATCCGCGCCCAGCTTGATAGCCGGATGTCCCAACTCTATCGGATTGGGTCGATTTCTTCCAGTCTGGCGGCATCGACGGGGATCGTCACAGCTCGGGGAAACACGACGTCTGCCAAATCCCTTACTGAATAATGCGTTAGCCGAGGCCCTTTCCTCTCCTGCGATTCCCGAACGCCGTGTTCTTCCCTCCATTCCGAGGGACAAGCCTTTCTGTGGAAGATGCTGCACTAGTCAGCGAGGAGAGCAAGGGGGGGCGAGATGGGGCCTGTCCGGAGAGTCGGGCTTGACCGGGTGCGAGGTCTGTCAAGACGCCGGCGACGATTGACCGCACGAGAACCTCGATCGTCTCCAAAATGTCTCCACGACTGGGGTGGCCTCCAGGGGACTCCAGTAGACTCCAGTGCACTCAATCCGGGGCGGCAACTCAAAGAACCCGAACCACTCCCGCCGCCTCCACAGTCTAATCGCATGTGAGTCAAGTAGTTGGTCTCCTGCAGGGACGGGGCTCCACGATGTCTCCAACAACGAAGACGTGGGCCGTCGATCCTATGCTTCCTCTGTTTTGCCGCCCTAACAGTGATTTCTCATGATCCAGGCTGTCGTCAATCCAAGACCCAGGTGGAAAGGACCAAATTTACCGCTATGGCAGTATTTACTCTTGATTCAGTGAAATCTGCCCGTATGATGGTTCAAGCAACGAAATATCACTGCCAAAGCAGTGATATGGCGACATCAACTGTCTATCAGGAGTCGAACTATGGATAGTCCGGGTGCTCTCCTTCGCGCCTGCCGCAAGAAGAGCGGGATCACTCAAATCGAACTGGCTCGTCTGGCCGGTGTCGGCAAGACGGCGGTATTCGACATCGAAAAGGGCAAGACCACTGTCCGACTTGACACGCTTCTTCGCGTCCTTGCCGTCGTGAACATCCGGCTTGAATTGCACAGTCCCCTGGGTGACGTCGCGGTGATGCCCTTGCCAGAAAGGCGGAGAGTCGGAGGGCCGTCATGAGACGCGCCAGGGTCCTGATGCACAGTATCCCGGCGGGGGTGTTTGAGGAACTAGACCCAGGGATCATGTATCGCTTCACGTACCAGGCAGGATACCAGGGTGAGCCGATATCCCGAACCATGCCGGTCCGATCCGAGCCCTATGAGTTCAGAGGGTTTCCCGCGTTCTTCGATGGACTGCTGCCTGAGGGCGAGATGCTCGACGGGCTCCTCCGCCAGCACAAGATCGATGCGAAAGACCGTTTTGCTCAGCTCTTGGCTGTCGGCGGAGAACTGATCGGAGCCATCACCGTCGAGGCATCGCAATGAATCGATGCCCTATTACGTATGAACCCTGTGGTGAGGACCGCTACTCGGCACGCGGCTTACGACAACTTTCACCGCGGCTGGACGGGCTGGTGGATCTGCCTTATAGCGCCGATGAGCAAAGGCGCGAAGCAGTGCTCCGCGCGGGGCGTCTCTCGATTCAGGGGGTCCAGCCGAAGCTCAGCGCGCGTCTTAAGGTGGGGACAAGGACCTTTGAGCTCGTCGATCGGGGCGGGCGGTTCCTTCTCAAACCGCAACATGCCACCTTCCCGCAGCTTCCCGAGAACGAAGATGTCACCATGAAGATGGCCGCCCTGGCCGGAATCGAAGTCCCGCTTCACGGGCTGCTCTACTGCAAGGACCAAACGCTGACCTATTTCATCAAGCGATTCGACCGCGCGGTTCGAGGGGAGAAGCTGGCCACGGAGGACTTTGCCCAACTGGCCGGTCGCGAGCGTGAGACCAAGTACGCGTACAGCATGGAACGCCTAATTGCCCTCCTTGACTATTGCACCTTTCCACCCATCGAACGGGCGCGACTCCTTCTGCGGATCCTGTTCAACTACCTGGTTGGCAACGAGGACATGCACCTGAAGAACTTCTCTCTCATCACGCGTTCGGGCAAGACAGAACTGGCACCTGCATACGACTTCCTCAGTACGACGGTGACGTACGTGGCGCTCGGCAAGAAGCTGGAAGACATCGAGGAAGTCGCCCTTCCGCTGAAGGGGAAAAGGCGGAACCTGAGCCGGCGCCTCTTGATCGACTATCTCGCTGCCGAAAGGCTTAGCCTGCCCATCCCGGAAATCGACCATACTCTGAGTCGGCTAAGCGGGGCGATCCCCCAGTGGAAGGGGCTCCTTCGAGACTCGTTCCTCGATGAATCTGAGAAGAGAACCTACCTGGATCTGCTGGAAATGCGGCGCTCCGTTCTGCGGATCTAGATGCAGTGTTCCCCGCGCCGTGACAGCCAGGACCGGACGAACATCGGTGCCTCACGGCCAAGCTCGTTCAAATGATGCGCTTTGCAGGCGATGTCCTGGTATCGTGGTGGTGTCGCCGTGTCCGTGAGGGCCACCTCGACTGCTACCTCGGCCGCGGTTCGAATTCTTTGCGTCCGGGTCCACAGTCGCAGGGAATTCGAACCGCCCTCCGGGCCCTTGGGGAAGCCGGTGAGATTCGACGAACTTGACTATCAGCAGACGCCCCTGGGCGAGTTGACCCTGTGGCGGCGCGAGGCGCCCGTCTCAGGCGACGTCGTCTACGAGGTGCGTCTGGCCGGTGAGTTCCTGATGTCGAGCCGCGTCAATCGCTCCGAGATCGCGCTGGCCGACCTGGCACTCGCCGAGTTGGGCGACCGCAGCTGCGACGTGCTGGTAGGGGGGTTGGGATTGGGCTACACGGCGCGGGCGGCACTGGCCTTCCCGAACGTCCGCTCGGTGACGGTGGTCGAACTCCTCGCCCCGGTTGTCGACTGGCACCGCAAGGGGTTGGTTCCACTGGGCGCACAGCTCTGCGCAGATCCCCGCTGCCGGCTACTGCAGGCTGACTTCTTCGACCTGATCGGTCCGCCGGAGGGCGATGCTCCTCGCGCCGGGATCTATGATGCCGTTCTGGTCGACATCGATCACTCGACAGAAGATCTCCTTCAGCCCGCGCACTCGCGCTTCTACACCGCCCGCGGCGTTGCCGCCCTAGGCGAGCACCTGCGTCCCGGCGGCATCTTCTCCTTCTGGTCGGCCGACCCGCCGCGGGAAGCGTTCATGATCGATCTGCGCGCGGCCTTCTCCAGTGTGCGGATCGAGGAGGTGACGTTCCGCAACCCGCACATGGGAACGGAGGATACCAACTTCGTCCTCCTGGCTACACGAGGTGGTTGAGAGCGTGGGCTATGGCTTGCATCCTGATCGGGTTTGATTCCCGCCGCCTCCACAGGTTATCGTGTTGTTCTGCAAAACGTTAGAACACTGAGTCCTCGATCTTCCCCCTGTCTCTTCCCGCCCGTCGTCTGAAGGCCTCTCTGCTCTCCCGGTAGGTCAGTGTTGACTACCGCGCTCGATATGACGTTGCATGGTAAGGTCATTCGAACCGAGGTCTCGAGCGTACAGAGTTGCACTTACGCGTGTCCTTCCTGTAACGGGCTGGGTGGAGGCAGAGGCGATGCCCGCTGATTCTTCCGGACAGATTCCCGACTCTCGAGAAGAGCGCATCCGTGCGGTGATCGTCGACTATCTCTCACGACATGCCGCCGGTGAGTGCGTCAGCGGAAAGGACGTGAGTGCCGAGCATCCCGATTTGATGCCCGAACTCGGTTATGAACTTGCGAGACTCTCCGCCATCGAGCGTGAAAACGAAGCCCACGGCCTAGCCACATCCGGCGCCGAGACCATCGATGTCCAATCAGGGCTCCCGAGCCACGAATTGCGGGACCTCATCCCCGGCTACAGGATCGTGCGGAAGCTGAGCGAAGGCGGCCAGGGCGTCGTCTACGTGGCCGTCCAGAAGTCCACGCAGCGCAAGGTGGCCATCAAGTTGATGAGGGAGGGTGCCTTCGCCAGTCGGAGTGACGGGGCCCGCTTCGACCTCGAGGTGAAGGTTCTCGCCCAGCTCAATCACCCGAACATCGTCACGATTTACGACAGCGGCACCGCGACGGGCGGCCACTACCTGGTCATGGACTACATCGCCGGTCAGTCCCTCGACGAGTACATTCAGAGTCCCAATGCTCCGGGATCGATCAATGAGACCTTGCAGTTGTTCAAGAAGATCTGTGGTGCGGTCAGCGCAGCACACCTAGCAGGGATCATCCATCGGGACCTGAAACCGAGCAACATCCGCATCGACAGCGTGGGTGAGCCTCACATTCTGGACTTCGGTCTTGCCAAGGTGCCTTTGAGCGACTCCGAAGCATCGATGATGACCATGACCGGACAGTTCATCGGTTCACTGCCCTGGGCATCGCCGGAACAGGCGGAGGGGATGCCCGACAAGATCGACGTGCGCACCGACGTTTACTCCCTAGGTGTCATTCTATATCAGATTCTCACCGGCTTGTTTCCGTACGAGGTTACCGGGCCCATGCACGACGTGCTGGGCCGGATCATGCGGACCGAGCCGCGAAAGCCGAGCACACTCAGGCGGCAGATCAACAATGAGGTCGACACCATCGTACTCAAGTGCTTGAGCAAGGACCGCGAGCGACGATACCAATCCGCCGGTGAGCTGGCCAGAGATGTACAGCACTACCTCAGCGGTCAACCCATCGAGGCCAAGCGCGACTCGTTCGGCTACCTGATGCGGAAGCAGCTGATGCGCCATAAGGTGCCGGTGGCGGTGGGTGTGGGGTTTGTCGCCGTGATCCTGATCGGGCTGGTCACCTCGGTGACGCTTTGGCGGCGCGCTGAGACGGCTGGGGCGAACGCGCGATTCCATTTGGAAACGGCCCGTACCGAGGTCATCAAGAGCTTCGAGGAGTACCAGGCCATCATTCCTCAGTTGCGGCGTGCGGAGGATCTGGCGGCGCTGCTGCCAAGAGAGATCCACCAGCAATATCCCCAGGACTCCCCGGAGGCGACATACTTGGAAGCGACCGAGTGGATCACCGGACTGTTCCCAACGACCCCGGATAGCGTCCCCGTCACCGGTTTTGCAACGCTCAACACACAGACCCGGGACGCTGTCATGTCGTGTGCGAGACACCCAGACCGGCCCAGGGATCCCGTCGCGGTGGCCTGGGTCCGAGCGAACCGGGATGGCGTGAGCCGCCTCGTCGAGGCGACCAGGCAACATCGCTTCGACCTTGGCACCTCATCCGGTGGTGACCTCCTGGTCCACAATCTCCTGCCATCTCTCCGAGACACGCGGTTCGGTGTGGGAGCGCTCACCGCGAGCGCGTTCGTTCACCACGACGAAGGCAACAGCGATATGGCGATCGAGAATCTGGACGCCGGCGTGCGCATCTCGCGATACGCGGGCGATAGCGCCACCTTGATCAGCAGGTTGGTCGAGATCGCCTGCCGGAACATGATCCACAACGCGTACCGATGGATGGTGACTGACGCGGTCGCGAACGGATCCCTCCCGCCTGCCTACGTGGTGTTTTTTCGGCAGGCCCCACCGCTTCCCGACTACGAACATGGCTACATCAGTGAGGTGCGCGCGTTGCGACAGATACTGAACGAGGCATTCGTGAGGACGAGTGACCGGGCTCCTGCCCGGTTGGATCTCACCCGTCTCCGCGACCTGATGGACGAGGCGGGGGTCGAAGAGAACCCGTACGCCGATCCGTCACAAGCCATGATCGCGGATGCGGACGCGCTGGACTACGAGCAGGCGATCTCGATCATTACGGAGTTGTGTGATCGGCTGCGTGTCCAACAAAACGCTAGCTTTCGCGAAATCAGGGCCGAAGGCGACCGGGTGATGAGGGAGCTCCAGGACAACCACCCGGCTCTCGACCCTTTGATGCCAAACTTCACGCGCGCTCTCGAGCTTCTGCGTGAGGCCCAGATGAATCGGGACGCGATGGTGATCGCGGTCGCGATCAGTGTTTTCCGGCATTCACAGGGTGTGTGGCCGGAGAGCATAGACGACGCGCTGACCTTGTTTGAGCCGGAGCCGTATTGCCGGAACTACTACGGCCACGACTTCGTTTACCGGATTGTCAATGACGAGCCGCTGCTGTATGCCGTCGGGTCAGACAGGGTCGATAATGGTGGCCGGGGTTTCCGCTTCGAGTCGAGGAGAGAAGCTCGCAGCGAGGGCGCTGCCGACGATGTGCTCTTTGTTGTCCCCCCGGGCTGGTCTGAAGATGGGCTCAGCGGATCCGATACAGACTTCTAGACAAGCGTCGCAAGGTCGGGACTTCAAGAGAAGTCATGGCGGTCGTCTCCACGATGTCTCCACGACTGGGGTGGGTTCGATTCCCGCCGCCTCCACAGCTCTGCTACGACACACTCATTTCTGCGCGACAGCCGCCTGGGGCTCGAGGAAATAGACCGGCTCGGGGCAGACGTGTCCCTCCTCGGGGTCGTCGTCCCCTTCACCCTCGTGCTTCTCGGGGGCTGTGGGCTGCATGACATTCAGCACGCCCTGGACCCAGACGTGCTTCTCCTCTACGGCAGCGGGGAAGGTGAAGGAGTGATCCGAGCTCTTGACGTAGAAGGGGTTGTCGGGATCGCCGGTGTCCAGGGAGACCCAGCAACCGCTGCCCTGGCATCGGCCCGTCACCTGACCCTCGACCAGCAGCGTCTTGCCCACGTAGGCTTCCGGATCCTCCATGATCTTCTGAATGGAGGTGGGCTTCTCCGCCGTGATCTCCCCATCAATGACCTCGATCTTGTCCGGGGCGGTCCAGGCTGCTGACTTCCTGCCCTTGCCGCTGCAGCCCAGGCTCGCGATTGAAATGACCAGTAGACCGATGACCAGAGACGTTCTCACGGTTTTCTCTCCCGAATCGACTACCCCATGACCGGTGAGGGACAAGCAACGATTGTACACGGCTTCAGGGAATCCGCAACACCGAGAATCACACCGCGTCTTCCGTCCTGAATTCGGGAGGAGGCTCAAACAGCAAGGGGTCGGGAGGCTGGTTGCTACCCTTGAGTGAGATCATCTCATTCGAGATGCCTAGGCTGAAAGGGTGGCTGCAGAAGATCCTGAAGTGCGATCTTCGCGGCCGACTCGTGCGCCCGTTGATCGATGAGTATCATGCGACCGGCTCTTTCGCGATCGAATGAGACAAACGCGACGGTGCCGGACTCGAAGTACCGAGCGGGATCTATTTCGCCCGTCTGGTCGTGAGCGGATCTGGAATCGAGAACGTGACCAGCCAAAAGGTCGTCGTGATCGAGTAGGCGTCCCATGGTGGCCGGATTCGATTCCCGCCGCCTCCAAAGCTCTGCTACGACACACTCATTTCTGCGCGACAGCCGCCTGGGGTTCGAGGAAATAGACCGGCTCGGGGCAGACGTGACCCTCCTCGGGGTCGTCGTCCCCTTCACCCTCGTGCTTCTCGGGGGCTGTGGGCTGCATGACATTCAGCACGCCCT
>JAUWTE010000111.1 GCA_030609765.1 Acidobacteriota bacterium | reverse complement strand
GCGACGTCGCCCATGATCTCGCCGATGACGGTTTCGCCGCGGTGCGCAAGCTTCACGTTCTCGACCGACGCCCCCGTGACCTCCGCCACGACGCGCACACCGGGCACCTGCTTCGACCAGATCTCGGCCAGACCACCGCCGTACGGATAGTAGACCCCTCCGGTCCCGCCGGTGCCGATGGAGATGTCGCGGCGCGAATCCTTCGAGCACGCCAGCGGGAGAACGGCCGCGACGATCAAGATCGCCAAGCTGCGCCTCATTCTGCGGTTTCCTCCTGAGGTTTCTCCTCTGCGGCCGCGCTGATATCCATCGTGACGTGATGGAACCCATCCTCGAATTTCGTCGTCATGGGCACGCCCACCTTGCGGAAGACGCGCAACATCGGCTGGTTCTCGCGCAGAACCATGGCGAACATCCCGCGAATGCCCTGGTCATTGGCCATGCGGATCAACGCCTTCAGAAGGTAGGTAGCCATGCCGCGGCTCCGGTACTGGCCCCCCGTCGTGAACGCCACCTCGGCCTGCGCCGACGTGGGGTAGTAGTGGTACTGCCCGATGGCAACGACTTCCTGCTCGCGTCCGCGTTCACCGACGCGAAACGCCAGGATCGTCACGGTCCCCTCGTAGTCCACGTTCACGAAGCTCTGCACGCGGTCGTGGTGCAGGGTCTCCAGCCGGCCGTGGAATCGGTAGCGGATGCTGGCCTCGTCCATCCCGTACAGGAACGTCTGCACCTTGCGCTCGTCCGTGGGACGTGCCGGCCGCACTTGGATGCGGGTGCCATCCGCGAACATGTGCCGCGCCTCGAAGTGATCGGGATACTTGGTGTGGGGCTGCCGCAGCTGGTCGGCGTAGACGTAGTGGCGCTTCTTCGCCGCCTGTAGGAGTCCGTCACGGAACTTGGGGTGCGCGATGTGGATCAGGGCCAGCGCGCGCTCGCGGATCGTCTTGCCCAGCAGGTCGGCGGTGCCGTACTCGGTGATGACGTACCGGATCTCGTCGCGGTTGGTCGACATGGCCACGCCGTGTCCCGGGTCGATGTCCATGACGATGTTCGACTGGCTCTCGTCGGGCGTGGAAGCGCGCAGGGTAACGATGGACCGGCCGTGCCGAGCGAAACTGGCGCCGTGCATGAAACCACTGCCGAAGCGCGGGCCCCGGAAGCGGGCACAGACGAGTCCCGTCAGATCCACAGCGCGCGCCTCGTTGATGGCGACCATGTGATCGTTCTGGGCGATGGTCAGCGGGTTGTTGACGTACTCCGCCGGATGGAAGGCAATGTCCGCGTTGTCGGCGACGTAGGCGTAGGTCTCCTTCGTCCCGTAGCACAGACTGGTGATCGTCTTGCGCGGGTTGATGTTTTTCCGCGCGTTGGTGATGACGCCCGCCTGGATGAGCTCGACGAGGGGCGGCGTGAGGATGTCGGTGTGCACGCCCAGATCGAGGCGCCGCATGAGGTACTTCGGCAAGGCGTAGGCGATCGGCGTGTAGCCGACGTGAATCGTCGCACCGTCGTCGATGAGCCGGCTGCAGTGTCGCGCGATCTCATCGGCGATGGCATCCACCTCGCGGGCGGGGGCCTCGAGGAGGGGCCGCGTCGAGGGGACGAAGGCGTCGATCTGGTTCACGTGCAGGAGCGTGTCGCCGCAGGTGCGCGGCATGTTGGAATTGACCTCGGCGATCACGTGGCCGGCGCACTCGGCGGCCGTCTTGCTGATGCCGATGGTGATGCCCATGCTGACATAGCCGGCCTCGTCAGGGGGCGAGACCTGGATCAGGCTGACGTCGATTGTGAGGCGACGCTCCCGGAAGAGCCGTGCGATCTGCAGTTTGTTCGTGGGGGTGAAATCCGCCCGGCCGTCCGCGACGGCGGCGGCGACGTCGGAACCGATGAAGAGGCCGTTGTGGCGAAAGCGGTTCGCGTACTCCGCGCTGGTGTACGGCGCGAGCCCGATGGTCATCAGGTGGATGAGCTCGATGTCGGCGATCTTGCGGGCGAGGTGGACGAGCTCGTCGATCAAGAGCTGCGGGCGGCCGCAACCGGCCGACATGAAGACCCGGGACCCCGAGCGGATCGCGCCGAGAGCCTCCCGGGCACTCACGGTTCGCGCTTCGTACAGTGCTGGCCAGTTGTCCGACATCCGGCTCCGCTTCTCACCGGAGGTGGCTCTCGCATCCAGGTGCCGATCCAAGCAGCAGGGCGGAGAGCACATCTCCGCGGGCACAGGGGTGACGCTGTGCCCTGTCAGAATCAAATCCGCTTATGATGATTATTGCAGGGGGTTCTCAGGAGGTGCAAGGGGGGATTCCTTGGGGTGTGCAGCCGCGAGAGCCGCCAGTGGGGGGAGCAGGAAACGGCGCAGTAACGGAACCATATCCGTAGTCCGCGAAAAGGCCGTAACCACCTGCGGCCAGGCGGATTTCCTCACTGTGATATGGTCTGCCCATGATTCTCACACTCGTATCTGAAATCGCCGCTTTCCTCCGAGCGGCCATGATGCTCCAGACTGCTTTGGCCCTGGAGAACGCGGCCCTGCGACAGCAACTGACTATCTGCCTGCGGACTCACAGGCGCGCCCGACTCCGGGCCAAGCGACCGGGTGTTCTGTGTCGCCCTCCGCAGGCTCTGGCCCGACTGGACCCGTCCTCTCGTCATCGTCAAGCCCGAAACCGTAATCGGGTGGCACCGCAAGGGCTTCAGGCTCTTCTGGCGTCGCAGGTCTCGCCCGACTGAGATTGGCAGACCCCCCATTCTCCGGACGCACATCGGCTTCATCATGCGCATCTCGGGTGACCATCCCGTATGGCGCTCCGAACGCATCGCCATACGTCGAGCGGTTCATTCGGACGCTGCGGGAAGAGGCCTTGAACCACTTCATCTTCCTCAGTATCGATCATATCCGTCGTGTCGTTGCCGAGTACATTCGCTACTACAATGGTGGGCGCCCGTCGCAGGCGATCCATGGGATCCCAGATCCGTCTCCGGAACTGCGGCCATCTCCGTCGCCGGTCGGAACGCTGGTGGCTCTCCCGGTCCTCGGCGGCATTCAGCATGACTACAGGCTGGTGGCCTAGGCTGGCGTTCGGCTACCCGCCAATATGATGACCGATCAGGGCACCGGTGCGCCCGACCGTTGGAGCCGCTGCTATGCTGCTCCAAGTTTGGCGACAAACTGACTCTCCCGGGATCCCTGACGTCCTAAGGATTGGCGACTGCAGTTCCAACTCGCAGCCGAACCCATCGTCTCACCTCGGAATTGGCTTTTCGCGAGTACGGCCCTAGAGTCCGCCAGGATCAGCGCACCACCTGCCCGGCCCAGAGGCGTTTCAAGAAATCGAGCACGGGCATCACCCGGATCTCATCCCACGAGGCCGGTCGCTCACCGAGGAACAACCCGTAGCATGTCGTTCGATCGGGGCCAAGTTCCCTCCGGATCCTGTGCAAGCCCCGATTGTAGCGCGTGTCCCAACGGGAGGTGGCCTTGATCTCGATGGCCACAAATCCGTCCACTGTCTCGCAGAGCACATCCACCTCGGTGCCATCGTAAGTGCGCCAGAAGTGCAGTGCATAATTGCGGCTCGTGTAGCTCAGGTAGGCGCGGAGCTCGTGCAAGATGAAGGTCTCCAGCAGCGGCCCCAGCTCCTCAGGAGTTGGAGGGTAGGGTAATCGCCCGGTTAGCGTCCGTGCGATACCGCTGACGAAGAAGAAGAACTTGCCATGCTGCACCTGTATGGTGGCCGACTTCAGCTTCCAGGCTGGCAGCCAGTAGCCGAGCAGAGTGTCTACCAAGATCTCGAAGTAGCCTTGCACGGTTTGCCGGCTGACCCCGGCATCGCGAGCGATCCCCGCGGCGTTCGTGACCTGCCCGTTCTGGCGAGCGGCGATTTCCAGGAACCGGGCAAAGGCGCCGAGATTCCTGGTCAGCGCCTCGGCTCGGACTTCCTGATCGAGGTAGGTCTCAGCGTAGGTCTGGAGATAGGCTTCCGGATCGTCGCTGGTCACGGCCATGGGCAGGGTCCCGTAGACAAGCGCTTTGGATACATCAAGATCAGGTGGCAGTTCGGACGACACCAAAGGGAACATGGACTTGGTGATTGCCCGGCACGCCAGGAGGTTCGCTCCTCCGCGCCGCAGCTTGCGGGCACTTGACCCAGATAGGATGAAGCGAAGCTGCCGGTCCTCAATCAGTCGGTGTACTTCATCCAGCAGTGCGGGTGCTTTCTGCACCTCATCGATGACGGCCCAGCTGCCGGATGGCAGGAGCGACAGCTCTCGATAGAGCGCCTGGGGTTCCTTGGCCAGACGCAAGGCCTCCCCCGTATCAAGCAAATCATAGATGGTCGCACCGGGGAATCGATGACGAATCCAGGTCGACTTCCCTGTGCCACGAGGCCCGAAGAGGAAGATCGAATGAGTCGGGCTCGGCAGTAATCGTGTATACATGGGGTGCATTTTTACCGGAATTATGCCCCCGTGCAAGGCATATCCTCCGTTCCGGAGGGCCCGCCTTGCTGCCCCAGACCCTTGCAGTTAACTAGGCGCTCCAATCCCGTAACTCACTATGGTCTACTTGGTTAAGGGAAATCTTCCCCACCCAGAATCCATTACCGCAGCAGAAGCAACCGGCGTCTCTCGGGCAATGCATCCTGACGTGACAGGCGCGCCAGATAGATCCCTCCAGGAAGACGGCGCCCTTGGTCACTCATTTCCCGCCAACTGAATGCGTGGCGCCCGGCCGCAAGCGCTCCGCGGTGAAGCGTGCTCACGCGCCGGCCGGACACATCGAATACGGCCAGATCGATCGGCTCCTGCGCGGGTAATTCCAGATGCAGGCGCGTTGCGATAGTGAAGGGATTGGGCGATGCGCCTTGGAAGTGAAAGCGTAAGGGTGCCTCTCCGGCGGATGTCGCCCCTCCAGGACAGTGAACAAGCCCTCGCTCTCATCCTCGGCGACATGACCGGCCCGATCGTGGGCAATCACTTTCAGTTTGCACTGCTCCGAACCTTCGGCGGTGACATACCAGCCGTACTCGCCTCTGTTCCAAGAACCCCGTGGTCAGCGTATCGGTGAAGCTCACGCCCCCATCGCGCGAGAGCACGAGGTCGATCCCTGTCACGCCGTGTGCATCTGCGGCATCCCACATCGTGGGGGATCTGAGATCAGATAGGCTATGGTAAACTCCAGCTTGGATTATTCATGAGCCGCAGTGGCGGGTTCATGCATGGCCCAAGCCACCGGGCATCGAGTGTTCACGGGTCATCAGAAGAAGAGCAGACGAATGGCATGAGGTTGAGATGAGCAACGGAATTCTTAAGACAGGCGGCATGCTGCTGATCCTGGCGTTGGCGCCGGCGGCCACTGCGGATCTTCTCTGGACCCAGACGTTTGGTGGCAGCGAATACGACTGGGGGCGGATGATCCAGCAGACGAGCGACGGCGGGTACGTCGTTGTGGGAGACACCTACTCCTTTGGTGCCGGTCATTCCGATATCTGGTTGATCCGGATGGGGGTGGATGGGGACACACTCTGGACCAGGACCTATGGCGGCACCAATGAGGAGCGCGGCTACTCGGTCCAGGAAACTGCGGACGGCGGCTTCATCATCGCGGGGACAACCGGATCCTATGGTTCCTGGGCGTACGATGTCTGGTTGGTCAAGACCGACGCCGACGGCAGCCAGGAGTGGTCGCAGACATTCGGTGGAAGCCTGTGGGATTGGGGCTGGTCAGCGGAGGAAGTCATCGGCGGAGGGTATATCATCACCGGCTACACTGAATCCTACGGCCCGGGTGTCAGTGCTGTCTGGCTGATCCGAACAGACAGCGAGGGTGCCCTGCTCTGGGATGAAACCTTCGGCGGGAGCAGTTCGGAGTATGGTTGTTCTGTTCAGCAAACGCTCGACGGTGGTTTTATTGTTGTAGGTGATACCTACTCCTACGGAGCCGGCAGCCGTGATATCTGGTTGATCAAGACGGATGGCAATGGGGACAGCCTCTGGACGCGGACCTTCGGGGGTGGCGGTTCTGATGGCGGTAGCTCAGTCTGCGAGACGCCTGATGGCGATTACGTGATCACTGGTTACACCAAGTCATTCGGGGCAGGTCAGGCGGATGTCTGGTTGATCAAAACTGACGGCGCCGGAGACTCGCTCTGGACAAGAACATTCGGTGGCAGTGGCGACGACCACGGTTGTTCAGTCCGATTGACGTCGGATGAGGGTTATGTCGTTGCCGGATACACGGAGTCCCGTGGTGCGGGGGATGATGATGTTTGGCTGATCCGGGCAGACAGCCACGGGGACACCCTGTGGACGGAGACTTTTGGTGGGAGCGGACATGATCGCGGGCGGTCCGCCTTGGAGACTGCTGATGGCGGTTATGTCATCGCAGGTGAGGTCTTCTCGTATGCGAACGGGGCGTATGATATCTGGGTGATCAAGACTGGCCCGGCCTGCGGAATCGAACAGAGACCGGGCGACGCAGGTAACCGCATGGCTCTCTGCAATCGGCCGAATCCATTCGGAGAGAGGACCGAGATCTCATTCAGTGCAGCCATTCCCGGGATCGCACTGCTGAGAATCCAGGATAGTGCCGGACGGTTGGTGAGGCGGTTGACGGTGTCGCAGCGGATCGGCGGGAACCGCATTGTTTGGGATGGCCGGGATACTGAAAGTCATGCAGTATGTTCCGGGATGTATCACTATCGTCTTGAAAGGGAAGGCGGCAGCGTCGCCAGTGGCAGGATGCTCTTGCTGCGGTGATTTCAGTGCCACGAGCAATGGGTTCCATCGCTGCTCTCGACCCGCTTCGTTTACCGACACCCGGACTGGGAGCCCGGACTTCTCACCAGCATCCGCGGATGGAACTTGCCGGAGGGCTCGGTGCTCGGCATGCCCTCACTCGCCCTTGCGGACTCGCAGCGGGACTCGCGGCCAGCCCTCCTGCACCTCCCAACGGTTCCTCAGGTACGCTCCGGAGCAAAGCTCTCCCATGCCCACCGATCGCCGTGGGGTCTATCGGACTCTGGTCGGCTGCCGGGGTCGGGTCTCGGACTCAACAACACCCACGCGTCGGGGCGGCGAGTTGCGACCCTCCGAATCGTATGGTGCTGTGCCGTTCGGCGAGAGCGGCCACGATCTTCCGATACGTCAGCGCGCGTGGGTGGGACGATCTCGCACCGAGGAGGCGGTTGGCAAGCGGATTGTGGCTGCTGATGTGTGCCGCAAAGGCCGCGACGCTAAGTGAAGATCGGTGAGGACGTTCGAGTTTTCGGGAGGGACAGGTTGGTAACCCGTCCCGTCCGGGGAGCCATAAGTTACCGCAGGCGATCGAGTCGATCGGTGATGATCTGGGCCAGTCCGTCGCGCAGGGCATCGCTGAGTTGTGACGAGGTGATCATTTCTGTGAAGGTTGCCTGCAGGTCCAAAAGGTCGCCGATCTTCCGTTCGGCGTAGGGCGAGGCAATGTCTAAGTGCTCCGCGAGGGCACGGAAGTCCGCGCGTCGCAGACGGTTGCGTTTGCCGTTGACGGTCAGGGCCATTTCGTCGCTCTCGGCTGGGATCGCCAGGCGCGACGACACCAGATCGTAGGCGGGGCTGAGGGCGATAGTGCCGTCATCGCTGGTCAGCAGCGAGAAGTTCTTGCGGTGGGCGTCGCCGTTGCCAATGGTGAAGTTGAAGATGGTCACCTCGAACAGCCGCTGAAGTTCGAGCGGCGCGAAGGTGCAGTGCTGGCGGATGGCCTGAGCGATCTGCTCGTGGCTACCCCCGTACTTGTCCGGCCCGCCGAGAATCTGGTGGATGTCCTCACAGGACAGTTTTTCGACACGACGCCCCTTCTTGAAGCGATCGAATCGCCTCACGAGATACGTGGGGGTGCCATCGGCTAGTTCGAGCAGCAGGCATGGGGCGGTGCGCAGGCCAAAGCGCTTGCCCATCGTCATGCACAGGTATTCGTGCTGCGGCAGTTCTGAGAAGTCCTGAGTCTGCGGCTTGAGGATGAACTGACCCTCGCGAGCAACGGGAACGAGTTGATCGCCTTCGAGGCGCACGGACAACTTGGGTTGGACACCGGAAATGCTGAACTTACCGGCCAGCTTCTGCGCTTCGTGCGCTATCTCGCTGGATGAGATGGCGATGACTGGGCGGACCGGCTTGCCGAACATCGCGCGGAGGGTTTTGTCTTCGTACTCAATCGGTGGCATCGATTGCCTCCTTGAGGCTGACCGCGCCGATACAGTCTTCGCAGGTGTGCAGCAACAGGCCGAACGTGTCGTTCTCAT
>JAUWTE010000278.1 GCA_030609765.1 Acidobacteriota bacterium | reverse complement strand
TAGGCTTAGAGCGGCGTTCCCCGCGATCCGT
The DNA here is from genome assembly GCA_030609765.1 of Acidobacteriota bacterium. GTDB lineage: Bacteria > Acidobacteriota > UBA890 > UBA890 > UBA890 > CALAKE01. The sequence continues at coordinate 4,972 of JAUWTE010000278.1, read as the reverse complement.
TGAGAAATCCGGACTAAAGTTCCTCACATTACGGTGGGACGGCCACGTGGGGAGGAATAGCGCGAGGCGAGGCGGCTCTTCAACGGAGCCGAGATCAGGCAACCTGGCGGCGTTTGATGGCCCGATCCAGGTCCCAGGTTGCCTGCAGGTTCATCCACAGCTTGGCCGAGGTGCCGAGGGCATTCGCCAGATCGAGGTAGCGGCCATTCCGTTGCTGCATCGTAGACGTGACGATATTGTCTTCGCGAACCCGAAGCACATGGCAGTCGTCCGGGCTGTACGTGGAGGTTTACGAAATGAGACATCATCCGAGCGTCGCGACAGGTTCAGGGCTGGCCATCGGGCGCCTCTATCAGAGGATGGCGGCGGCCGCTGTCATGGGCAATCCGGTTGCCTATGCCGCCTGCTACACGGAAGACGGCGTCCTTCACCCGCCACATGATCCTCCCATTCAGGGGCGGGAAGAGGTGCAGAAGTGGGCCGCCGCGCTGTTCGGGACCTGGAGCATGCGGGGGCACGAGGTCACTATGGACGACCAGAAGATGGGAACAACAGTGGCCTTCAGCCGCTACCGTGGTGCCGGCAATTTCGTCCCGAAGGAGGGTGGCGAGCCAGTTCCCTACGATCTGAAATACATCGATACCTTGGTCCGCCAACAGGATGGCTCCTGGCTCATCGCTTGCCACATGTGGAGCAGCAACGTACCCGGCTCCAGCGTTTGGACCAAGGAGGCATGAACATCGTGAGCTCCGCAGAGAAACCGAGCACGCATGGCACGACGGCCACGCATGGGCCGTCCAGCGCCGGAGCGGACGACGTCCAGGTGTTCGCGGACCTCTACAGGAAGCTCGTGGGGGCGGCGAATGTGGGCGATGTCGACACCTACGTTTCCTGCTATACAGAAGACGGTGTCTTGATGCCGCCGCACGCGCAACCGGTTGTTGGTCGCGCGGATCTCGAGGCCTACATGACCGAGTGGTTCGACAACTGGGAGCTCGAGGGCCACGTCGCCGTCATGGATGACCAGCGGGTCGGTGGGTCGATTGCCTTCTGTCGCTATCAGACCGAGGGCAGGTACCTCCCCAGGTCCGGAGGTGATCCCATTCCGTACACTCACAAGTACATCGACACGCTGGTCCGCCAGCCGGATGGCTCCTGGCTCATCGCCGTCCACATGTGGAGCAGCAATGTGGCAGGCTCGAACGTCTGGACCAAGGAGGCATGAAGATGACGAAGACCGACGGTGTCCGGCGCACACCCCCTCTGGCGGTTTGGTGTCTTCTGATCGCTGCTGTGGTCTGTGCCACAGCCACCGGCGCGAGCCCGTGGCGGGCGGCTCCCGAGCCGGCGCTGCAGGATCTGGTCGTCGAGCTCGTGCGCATTCCCGGAGTGGCGGGCTACGAAGAGGCTGTTCGAGGGCAGATCGCCGCGCGGCTGCCCGCCTGGGTCGAGGCTGACACCGACCCGATGGGCAATCTGGTGGCGACCTTCGGGAGTGGTGATCCGCACACCCTCGTGGCCGCCCCACTCGACGAGCGCGGCTACGTGATCTCCGACATCACCGACGACGGCTACCTGCGGGTGTATCGAGGCACGGGTGCAGAGCATCCGCTATTCGACCAGTACCACTATGGCCAGCCGTTGATGGTGCAGGCCGCCAGCGGCACCTCCGTACCGGCTGTCTCGGCGACGGTTTCGACCCACATAGCAGGCGACGGGCCGGCCGAAGACCGCAATCGCATCCGGGATATCGACGATCTTTGGATCGACCTCGGTGCCGACAGCCGCGCCGAGGTGCAGGCGTTGGGCGTGCGCAACCTCGACCCGGTGGGGCTGCGGGACCGGGCGGTCGCTCTTGCCGATGGCCGCGTCGCAGGGCCAGGCGCCCAGGGGAGGGCGGCTGCCGCACTACTTCAGCACCTGCTCGCCGGCCTCGAGGATCCTGGCGCCGTTTCGGGAACTGTGACGATCGCATGGCTCACCCAGTCGACATTCCGTGACCTCGGGCTCCGCCATCTGGCCCAGCGCCTACAGCCTGATCGAGCCTTTCTGTTCACGACCGCCTCGTTGCGAGCCCGCCGTGGCTCGGAAGCGACCGAGACCTTGAGCGACCCGGCGCGTGGCAGCAGTGGCGAGCTTGGTAGTGGCCCCCTCATCGAGGCCAGCGACGAAGCTCTGTCGGACGCGGCTTCAAGGGCGGGGATCTCCTTCCAGCCACTCCCGAGCGGCATGGTCGGCCGCTCGTTCAACTTCGCCGCCGTGGGCTGGGGCGACGTCGAGCATCATCTCGTGGCGCTGCCGGTGCGGTATGCACAAACACCCGTCGAGATGATCGACGTTTCCGACGTCTCGGCGGCATCGGATCTGCTGCGCGTGGTCCTGGGTGTTCCACCCGCTGCAGCGGCGTCGTCCGCGGTGGCTCCGTCACAACCCCGGCCCACGGCCGCGCTGGTCGACACCATCGCCGGGCCACGACCGGCGGTCGACGGATCCTTCCGTACCTTGCAGCCACTGATCGAAGCCTACGGGGTTGCGGAGCACGAGGAAGATGTTCGTGAGCTCCTCCTCGACATGCTGCCCGCTTGGGCCGAGCCCGCGGTCGACGATGAGGGCAACATCACCATCACCGTGGGAAGCGGTGATCGCCATCTGATGTTCATCGCCCACCAGGACGAGATCGGGTACGAGGTTACGGAGATTCACACCGATGGGAGCCTCGGCCTGCGAATGCTCGGCGGCGGCATCGACGCCCTCTACGAAGCCCACCCGACCCTGGTGCACACTTCCGAGGGCGCGCTCCCGGCGGTGCTCACGCCTCGCCCCGGCTACATCGGGGCAGAGGAGTTCAGCCCCAGGACATTACGAGCCTCGCTCGCGGTCGATCTCGGCACCGGGTCCGCTGAGGAGACCGAGGCACTGGGGGTTGCGCTCGGCGACGTGGTGACCGTGGTGAAGCGCTTTCAACCACTTGCTGGGAGCCGCGCCACCGGCCGGTCCGTCGACGATCGCGTTGGTTGCGCGGCAATGATTTTGGCGCTGCAGCGCCTCGACCCGAGCGCACTGCTGGATCGTCGGGTTACCTTCGCCTTCTCGATTGAAGAGGAAACAGGGCTGGTCGGGGCCAGCACCATCGCCGGGCGTACCGATTCCGATGTGGTCTTTTCGGTTGATACTTTCGTATCCTCGGCATCACCGGTGGACTGGCAGCGGCGCGCCCGCTTGCCACTCGGTACCGGACCGGTGCTCAAGGTGATGGACGGCAACCATGTCACCCCGCGGAGCGCCGTGGACCGCCTGCTCGAAGTCGCCGGCCCGCGTGGCATCCCGGTAAGCCTGTCGATCACCGGTGGTGGTACAGATGCCGGCGCGTTTGTTCCCTACGGTTCCGTCCCAGTGCCGATCGGCTGGCCGTCACGTTACTCTCACTCTCCGGTCGAGCTCATGGATCAGGTCGACCTCGACCAGCTTATCGACCTGATACTTGCCTTGGCGTACGAATACTAGAGTTACGAATGCTGACCATCTACGCGGTTTCCGACTACACGGGTGAGGCGGCGGCGCATCTGGTTCGCTCCGCCCTGCTGCAGTTCGAGGGACGACCGGCCGAGGTCGTCACGCGCGGCGGGGTTCGCACCGAGGGTCAGGTGCTCGAGGTGGTAAGGGAGGCATCGGAGCGGAGCTCGGTCATCCTCCATACGATTGTCGAGCCCGTACTACGCCGGATGATGGTCAACGAGTGCCGCACGCACGGTATCGACGCCATCGACCTCCTGGGGCCGCTACTCGACCGCGTCGTTGCTCACGTCCGAACTTCCACGGAAGAGGAGGGCGTCATCCTGAAGGGTGTGGACCCCGACTCGGCCCGCAACATCAGGGCCGTGGAATTCACCTTCCGGCACGACGACGGGGAACGCGCCGAAGAGCTCGGGCAGGCTGACGTCGTGCTGGTGGGTGTGTCGCGGACGATGAAGACCCCGACCTCGCTATACCTTGCCTATCGCGGCTGGGCTACCGGCAACGTGCCACTCGTCCCCAGCGTACCGCTTCATCCCGCGGTTGAGCGCCTGTCACGCGAGAAGGTCGTGTGCCTGACCATGAGCCATCGTCGCCTGCTCGAGTTGAGGATGGCTCGGGCGAAGCAGCTCGCCATACCGCAGCAGGAATACGCCTCGCCGAAAGTGGTTCAGATGGAGCTGGGCTACGGTCAGGACCTCGCCGCCGAGCTCGGCTGGCACGTCGTGGACGTGACGGGAAAGTCGATCGAGGAGGTGGCGCGAGAGATCGAGGCGCTGATTTCATCACGGCCTGCTGGCGAGCCGCCAGGCTGAGTTTGCGCGCTGCAAGTCGCCCTCGCTACGAGCTCCCGCTGGAAGCCGCTGCCGTTTTGTGTATTAATGGCGAATGCAGCAACACGACATTCACAGCGATAGCGAGCCCGACTCCGGGCTGCTCCCCGAAAGCCCCCGCGCCCTTCCGGGAACGCGGGGGCTTTTCGTTATTGCGGAATGGACGTCCGCGCCGGTCGTGGCTTAACCTGGGTTTCTCAACGGCTCGCGGCTGTGCGATCGCAATGGCACGCGATTCGACTGGGTTTCGGATGACGAAAGGTCAGACCATGAATCATCGGTGTCGGAGCTTGGTACTCGCGGTCGTCACGTGCACGGTCCTTCTGGCCCCCGTTGCCTCACCAGCCGTGCAGTTGCGGCCTGCCCTGAAGGAAGCGTATCGGGCCGCCGTCTACATCAGTGGCGAGCCGGCACCGGAGCCGACTTCTTCGGTCGATATCGTGATCACGCGATGGACCACTCCGGAGGCACGCAACGATCTGCTGACCGCTTTGATGGTGAAAGGTGAGAAGCAGATGCGGGTCCATCTCAGCCGGCAAAGAGCCGCTGGCTACGTCCAGCTTGCGACGGGGCCACGCTACGAGCTCAAGTACGCATGGCGGGAGCCGGAGGGGAACCTGACCCGC
>JAUWTE010000267.1 GCA_030609765.1 Acidobacteriota bacterium | reverse complement strand
TTATCGTCGTCGTTCCCAAGGGGAAGCTCAGCGCTCAGGAGCTCTCGGCCGTCGTCGTGAAGCCTAAGATCGAGATCATCGAGGGACTCGATGAGGTACGTGCTGTCGTCGTAGTGGAGCCCAGAATCGTCACCGAGACCACAGGCGAACACGGCGTGCACATCGAGATCGTCAGAGAGCCGCACGTTGTCGTTGACGTCCGCACCGACGAGCACAGCGAGCACACCATCACCATGGACATCGATGACGAAGACTCGCACATGACCGTTCGGATGCGGGGCGAGGTGGATTTCGGCGAGACCGTCAATGAGATCGAGGTCGGTGGAGGCGGCGAGCTCTCGATCGACGAGCGCGATGCCGACGGGGTCGTCCGCCAGCTCAGTATCCGCCCGGGCCCAGACGGCAACCTGCTCTTCGAGTTCTTCGTCGACGGCACGGAGCGCCCATTCGACACGGCGGCGCGTGCCTGGCTCGAGCGCATCCTCGAACGAATCAACACCTGAAGGCTAGCCCGGGTTTCTAGCGCTCCGGACCTGGCCCCCACGGGAACAACCAGGTCCGGAGCGCTTTCTCTGTGCGGCTCGATGAGAGCCCCTGTGAGACGCGGCTCATCCCTCGAGATCCGCAGGTCCCTGGCGCGCGCTGGGCAGGCGTTTCTTGACCATATCGGGCAGGCTGCCGATCAGAGCTCCCTCGACGCGCTGCTTGTGCTTCTGGTACCAGACGGCCACGGCAATGATGGCCAGGCCCACGAAGCTCAGCACGAAGGGGAATAACAGCGAGTCCTCGAAGGTCTCGAAGCCGAGGTGACCCAGGTAGACAAATACTGTGAGCGCCCCGGCCACCATGAAGACGCGCCGCTGCAGCAGCAGGCTGACAACGACCAGTAGTAGGCCAACGAGGGCGTAGGCGGCCCAGGCGATCTCGTCTTTGTCGGAGAAGCCCGTCATGCCGATCCAGAAGTGCGCCACCCCGATGCCGTAGAGCCAGAACGCGAAGTCCTCTCGGGTGCGCCGATCCACCAGGTATCCGACCATAACGACGAACAATCCCGAAAGCATCAAATGCGTGGACATGTCCCAGTCGCTGGCGCGCCCTCCCACCATGAACGTCATGATCGCCAGCCAGAGCTGGTGAAAGGCAATGATCGGCACCACGGCCATGAAGGCAAAACGGCGCAGGGGCAGCGCGGCAATCCCCACGACCACCGTCGCCAGCGCGATCCAGATGTTGGCCCAGTTGACCTGCAGCATGAACTCCATGCGCTCGGCCTCGCTGGGGACTTCGTCCAGGCTACCGGCCAGCACCGGGTACCAGCCCATGAGCTCCTCAAAGCCGTAGACCGCCACAGGAACCATGCACAGGGCCAGCGTGAACAGCAGCCCGCCCGCCTGTTTCAATCCCGGCCGCGACCACAGCCAGTTCCCGCCCAAGACGAAGAGCACCGCATACGCTGGCGCGATCATCATGAGCGCCCCACCGCCGTAGCGGTCGTGGCCCTCAAAAAGCAGCCAGGTGAAGGCCAGCGCCACGATGAGGGCGCCGAAGTAGTAGGCGACGTGCGTGATGTCGAAGCGGGGACGGTCGGCGTAGCGCTGGTTGGTGTAGACGCGGATCGACTCGGCAGTAGTCTCGTCGATGATCTCCGCGTCGAGGAGCTCTCGAATATCTCGCTCGCTGATCATGGCTATCTGCCCTCTGTTCGCCGGCGGGAGCGTGCAGCGACGAGGTGCGGACGCTGGCGCGCGAGATGCTCGCTCGGGAATGGCGAGCCCGGTGGCCGCCGGCCAGCTCCGCCACATCTTCTAACTTCGAGCCGCAGGTGTCGAGGGTTACTCGGCCCGTCGAGGGCACCTCGTCCCCGCCAGGGGCCTAGTCGCGCCCGTCGAGGCCTGGCGTAGGATGTAACGGGACAGCATTCGCCGGCTCATCTGACCCCTTCTCGACATAGAGGGTCTGGGTCGGGAAGGCGAACTCGATGCCTTCGGTAGCAAAGCGCTCGTAGACCTCGAGGTTGATCGCCTGCCGTGTGTTCATGAAGTCGGCATAGCCAGGCTTCGTAACCCAGAAAACCACCTGGAAGTTCAGCGAGAAGTCGCCGAAATCGGCGAAATGGGCGCGATCGAAGCGCGCCAGCTCGTGGGTGTCGATGATCTCCTGGAGAATCGTCGGAATCGCCGCCAGCTTCTCGGCCGGAGTGTCGTAGGTGACTCCCAGATTCATCAGGGCCCTGCGCTCCTGCATCCGCTTGTAGTTACGCAGCCGGCTGCCGAGCAGGTCCGCGTTGGAGAAAACAAGTTGCTCGCCGGTGTTGCTGCGCAGTCTGGTGGTCTTCAGGCCGATGTGCTCGACCGTGCCGGCATAGTCGCCGGTGGTGATGAAGTCACCCAACACGAATGGCTTGTCGAGCGCGATCGTCAGGGACCCGAAAAGGTCGCTCAGGATGTCTTTCACCGCCAGCGCAATGGCGATGCCGCCGATGCCGAAGCCGGTGACCAACGCAGAGACGTCGAAGCCGACCGTTCCAAACGCAACCAATAGGATTACGGAAAAGAAGATCAAACGCGCCACGAAGCCGAAGGCGTTGACCATCGTGGCGGTCGAGGCGTCCTCCTCCAGGCGCGCCTCAACGAACTGGGAAACCAGATACTTGATGACGTAGTTGCCCCACAGCGTCGCCTGCAACAGAAAGATCAGAACCGCGATGTTGGTGACGAAGTCCCTCGAGTCGCCCGGCAGATCCAGCATCAGGGAGCCGGCGTACAGAGACAAACCGAGAATTAGAAAGAACTTGGTGCTGGACAGAAGGTGGACGATCAAGTCGTCGAGGTCGGTGCTGGTCCTTTCGGCGAGCTTGCGCAACCGCCTCACCGCGAAGGACTTGAGAATCCTGATGGTGACGAGCGCGACGAACGCCACGAGGAGCGCCAACCCCCACTGCAAGATCGTGTTGCCGAGATAGGTCTGCTCCAGGATTGCCATTACGTTCATTCGTCACCTCCGGGTGCTCGTCGAGGATTCTGTTTGGTGCTCGCCGAGGATTCTGTTTTCAGTTTCGAGAGGGTGGTGGCGGCCTCGGTCACGAGGAGCGACCAGAAGTGTGGATTGCCGCCGCGGCGGAGGCAAGCTCGACGCAGGTCGGAATCAGGGCGTCAGAACCACTTTGATGCATCCGAAGAGCCTCAAATTGAACATCTCGTAGGCGTCGACACCTTCGCTCAATGGCATCCGGTGGGAGATGATCGCGGTGAGATCGTGTCGCTGGGCCTGCACCACCGGCACGAGCCGTTCCATGTAGTGGCGCGCCGGGCAGCGTCCGCTCCTGAACGTGATGTTCTTGTCATACGCTTCGCCAGGAGTGAAGGCGATCGTCTCCTCGGTGTGCACACCGATGGAGGCGATGGTCCCACCCGGACGGAGCAGGTCAGTCGCCAACCGCATCGCCGATTGGTTGCCGACCACCTCCATGACGCCATCGGCGCCGCGACCATCCGTCGCTTCCTTCACTACGGCGACGGGATCTTCGCTGAGCAGGTGAATCGGGGTTGCACCGAACTGCTCCGCCAGCGCGAGCCTGTCGGGAATGAGATCGACGGCAAATAGCCGCTCTACACCGAGCTCCCTGGCCGCCGTCATGGTCATCAAGCCAACCGGCCCGCAGCCAACCACGACATAGGTCCCGTCCGGCCCGGCGCCCGCCTGTTCGGCACAAAAGAAGCCGGTGGAGAAGATGTCACCCATCAGGAGCGCTTCTTCGGGGGAGATGCCCTCGGGTATGCGCATGAGTGTGGCATCGGCCAGGGGTACCCGCACCAACTCGGCCTGTCCACCGTGCAGCCCCTTTCCCTTCTCGAGCCAGCCGAAGAGCTGACCCTTCGTGCACCTGCACGTGAGCCCGCAACGGCAGTAGAAGCAATCGCCACAGTTGGTCGTGAAGGGGCTGAAGACCCGATCGCCGACACTGAGACCCGCGACGTTCCCCCCTGACTCGACGATCTCGCCGACGAACTCGTGGCCCATGACGGTGCCATGATCCAGCCCCTTTTCTCGCTCGAGGTAGGGGTGCAGGTCGGAACCGCAAATGCCGGCAAGATCGACCTTGACGATGACATCCTGGGGATCCTCGATCGTGGGATCGGCAATCGTTTCGTACTTCAGCGTTTCCTTGCCGTGGAAGGTCAGTCCCTTCACCGTTTCACCTCGCGAATGTTGGCGTGATGATCGAGTTTACGACATCGCGCATTTGTATTTCGGGGACAGCCAGCGACGCTCCGGGGCCAGCGGTTCTTCTTGTCGATGGGCGGCACGACTCGCCGCTGCTCCTTTGCTACCACATCCCGAGGCCCCGAGTCACAGGTTTGTCGCCTCCTGCGACCGGGTTCTTCAACAGAATCGAGCCCAGAGACACCGATTCCGTCCTAATTCTTGACATATTATTACTTTGATTTGACAAACCAAAGTATATTTCTTAGCCTCTCTCTCGTCATGCGCCGCCCTGAGACAACCCAAATCAAGGATCTTCTCGCGCGCATCCATTTCTCCTGTCGCACACGGCAGGTTGCTGACCCCGAAACGCAGCGAAGTCTCAGCTCCCACCAGGCGAGCATTCTCGATCACCTGGACGAGGTCAGCGCCACGACTCTCAGCCAGCTCGCATCTCATATGGGCGTCACCGTCTCGACGATGTCGCTGGCGATCCGCAGGTTGGTGGCGGAGGGATACGTTGACCGTCGACGTGATTCAGGCGACGGGCGGAGGGTCTGTCTTCGCCTCACCCCAGCCGGCGCACGCATCAAGGAAGCCAAATCCACTCTCGACCCCCAGCGCGTCGCGGCCATGCTCGAGGCGCTGTCAACGGAGGAGCGCAGCACTGCTCTTCGCGGGCTGGCCCTACTTTCGCGAGCTGCCCAAAGCATGCCCAAGCAGACACAGCAAGAATCCAGAACGACGCCGGCCGACCCGGTTGGCTCGTCCCAGATGGAGGAACCGTCATGAAGAAATGGTCCTACCGGATCGTCGGAGGGCTAGTTGCCCTGATTGCCGCGGTTTGGCTCATCGGCTCGCAGCTACCTGTTGAGCACCTCGCAACAACGAGCGCTGAATACGGACACTCCCCTGAGGTTGTCTGGGCGGTGATCTCGGA
>JAUWTE010000154.1 GCA_030609765.1 Acidobacteriota bacterium | reverse complement strand
GAGATTTTCCCCGCGGCGACAACGGTCGAGCCAGCCCGCGGGATCTACTCGGTGTTCGATGAAGCCGGCGAGCTGGTTGGCTGGGCTGCCTCAGCCAAGGCGAACGGCTATGGTGGTCCCCTCCTTCTCATCGTCGGCATCGATCCGGAGGGTGAGGTCGCCGGCGTCGAGGACGTCGAGCATCGTGAAACGCCGATCTTCTTCCGCATGGTCCGGGCAGATGCCTACTTCGATGAGGTGGCAGGGTCCAGCTTCCAGGAGATCGAATACGACTACGAAAATGTAGTGGGTGTCACGGGCGCCACGCGCTCTTCGGACGCCATCGTTGCCAGCCTGCGGAGCGCCGTGGCCGAGGTGGCCGGCGAGCAGTTCGACGTGCGCCTGCCGACTCCGCCGCGCGCCTTCGAGTTCGGCCTGCTGGAGATCGTCGTGCTGGCGTTGTTCGCCGCGGGTGTTGCGGCTCACCGGGCCGGCGGTTCGGTTCGTCGCTGGGTGCGCTGGGCCTGCCAGCTCACAGGTCTTCTGGTCGTCGGTTTCTGGGCGGTGTCGCCGATTTCGTTGGCGAAGATCACCTCGTTGATTTCGGGCTACTTCCCCGACCTCTTCAGCAATCTGGCCTTCTACTTCCTGATCGTGGGGTTCGTGGTGACCACGCTGCTGTATCGCCGCAACATCTACTGCCTCTATGTCTGCCCCTTCGGTGCGGCGCAGCGTTGCGTGGGGGTTATCGGGGGCATGAACCTGAAATTGTCAGCACGGGTTGGGCGGTTCCTCGATGTGTCGAGAAACGTCGTGGTTTTCGCCGCCATCTTCGCCGCGTTCATCACCCTGCAGCCGGCACTGGCGAGCTACGAGCCCTTCGCCGCGCTCTTTGCCCTCACCGGTAGCACCCTGCAATGGCTGCTGCTTTTCGTCGTTCTGACGCTATCGCTCGTGGTCCGTACCCCCTGGTGCAGCTTCCTTTGCCCGATGCGGTCGATCGAGATCATGCTGCGTAGCCTGGGGGCGTGGGGGCGAGGTGTGCTACCGGGCCGGAGGGGGCAAGCTCATGGAGGAGCGGCCGATGGATAACCAGCCAACGGATAGCTCAGGGGTGAGCAGTTCGCCCAACGGAGGACCGCTCCAATCGGCGGCCAACGCGACCCTAGGGAAGCTCGGGTGGCGGGGTTGGCTGGTCCTGCTGGCGCTCACGCTCGCGAACCTGCTGATCGTCACGATCCTTTACCAGAGCTTCTTTCTGGGAGAGTAGCGAGCGGACCGCAGCCTCTCTGGACCTGCTGCCTACCGCCCTTCCTCAGGACACTATGCCGGCTCTACCCGCTCAGGGCTGGCTCTGCCCCTTGGGTGTCATGGCGAACCAGTTCATGCGGGCGGGGCGCCCCTCGTTCATCGACTTGACGTACCGCTTCGACAGAAGACGGCCGCTGCCCAGAGGCGTACTCAGGGGGAAGTCATCGAGCGTGCGGGCTCGCTGGTCGATCTCGACGATGTCGTGGGTCTCTTGGAACCGCGATCGGATGACACTGCTGAGATTCTCGTCGACGAAATCGTGGATTTCGACCAGCACGGCGCAACGTGCCAGGCCCGGCACGACCTTTGGATCGAGCAGAGTCATCTCCGCCCCCTCGACGTCCATCACGACAAGACAGTCCTCATCTCCACCGACTGCCTCGCGCAGGTCGGCCACCTCGCAGCGGCCGTGCACCTGGACCCGATCCGCAACTCCGTTTTGCCCCGCCATCTTGCGGACCAGCTCCTGCCGCTGCCGGTTGTCCTCGAATGCGACGACTTGGGCCGTAGGGATCGCCCGGGCCAATCCCACCACGTAGTAGCCTTCGCCGGCGCCGACGTTGACGATGCGCGGGTAGCCGCGGTCGATCGCCTGCTCCAGCGGCTCCCATAGCTCGATCTCGTAGGTGCCGAGCAAGCGAGGCAGAAGCCTGATCTGCCGGCGGGCTTCGTCGATGTACTCCAAGCCCTCGAAGGGGCCGCCGCGGACGACGTCGCCCGTGGCGCGCTCGACAAAACGGTCGAAGATCGCCTGCGGGCGGTAGCGCAGAGGAATCACCGGACGAAGCAGGGCCTTCACGCGCTCGGCCAGGCCAGTGAGAGAGCCGCGGTCGTCGAGGTTTTCAGGCAATCGGAGGCTCCAGGGCAGAACCCAGGTAGAGCTTCACGACCCTTCGAGAAGCTCGGGCCAGGAATCGACACCCGGAAAGGATGGCCGTTCGGAGGGCGACTGTCGAGACGGGGCCGGAATTGGTGAGGTCCGGCGCTACTGATTTGTGACCGTCACAGAAACGTCGATGTGGTTGCTGTGATGGCCGCCGGCGCCCTCGCCCCAGAACTCGTAGTGGTAGGTGCCGTGCGGTGCCCCCTGCCCACAGAAGCCCGCCTGGTGCTGGAAATCATCGAGGCAGTAGATGCCGTCGCCAGCCTGCCAATCACCGTGGGTGCCGTCGTCGTAGAGAGTGACGATGCCCTGCTGGCCCATCATCATGCCCATGCCCCCGGGCCACTGGTACTTGACCTGAACCGTCTGGCCGAGAGCTGGGTGGTCGCCTTCGTGGAGCTTGACCTGAAAGAAGGTATTCACGCCCTGCATCTGGTCGTGTTGGATCGTCAGGCCGTTGACCTGCTGACCCCCAACCGAGATCAGTGCGTTGCTGAGCATCAGCTCGCCCGGCTGCGATACGGGCTCTTCCGCTACGGTCACCGACACGTCCACATGGTTGCTGTGATGACCCTGGTCATGCACGCCGTAGAATTCGTAGCTGTACATGCCCAGAGGCGCATCGTGCATGTGGAAGCCCGCCTCGCCGTTCTGGTCGTCGAAGCAGTAGATGCCGTCGCCGGCCTGCCAGTCCCCATGTGTGCCATCGTCATACATGGTCACAAGGCCCTGCTGGCCCATCATGCCCATGCCGCTGCCGGGCCACTGGTAATTGACCTGAACCGTCTGGCCGAGGGCCAGGTGGTCGCCTTCGTGGAGCATGGCCTGAAAGAAGGTATTTTCGCCCTGCATCTGGCCGTGCTGGACCGTCTGCCCGTTCACTGTCTGGCCACCGACGGAGATGGTCGCGTTGCTGAGCGTCAACTCAGCCGTCGGGGTCAATTGACCCGGTTGCTCCATCCGCTGCGGCGACATCGGCGTATCGCTCCCCCCACAACCCGCCGCCAGGACACCCAGAGAAAGAACTGCCACCGCGGTCAGACTCATCCAGCTTCGAAGAAACCTCATCGATACCATTCCTCGCATAATTCGGCCTGCAGTAATGCGAACTCGTTTGCCCTCCCACAGGCGAAACATCACATGTTCGAGGATTCAATTATCCTCTTTTCAGGCTCCGCACGCACAGATCGAGCGCCCGTTCCGTAAGGTGGCCGACGGATCCGGGGCACAACCCGAAGCTTCAGTAACCCGGACCTGGCTCGTACGTTTTCAAGCCTGCAATTCTCTCCGCGCCCTCGCGACGAACCGCGATGGGATATGCAGGCTAGAGCTGATAATCGATAATCGCCGGGGGCTTCAGGTCGGGCTGTTCGAGCATGGAGAGGGCGGCCTCGATGACCTTGTGCTGCATCTCCGGGTTGCCCGGCTCACCGAGTGGGTAGCCGTGCTTGAACGGCACGCACAACGAACGTGGCGGCCCGACCTTTTCAGCCACGACACGCAGGAGCTGGATGGCCACGGTGGGGATGCCCTGCCGCTCGAGCTCCGCCGCTATCAGACCCACGGTCTGATTGCACATCGGTCAGACAGGAACGAGCAGCGCCACGTCGACCTGATCCTCGACGAGATTGCTTGCCGCCTCCGGTGCGGTCTGCTTGATCATTCTTCCCGGCGCCGTGATCGACCCCATCATCGACGGATGCCGCGGAGCAAGCTCACCGATTCTGCCGCTGCCAACCAGCTCGCGCATGCGATCGAGAGGAAACACAAGATTGGGATCCTGGTCCATCCCGGTGTGATCGAAGGAATCACTACGGTGGGCGTCGATGAGCGTCGACACATCGGTGTCGCCGGGAATGAGTCGGTAGCTCGGATCGCCACCCTTCATCTTCTTGTCGAAGGGCTCCTGGTCGGGGAGCACGAAACCGGCGCTGGACACCACGGCGACGCGGCTCTCGCTGAGCGGCATGGTCGGGGGTGTCCAGGGTACGGGGTCGATACGCCGCCACTTGTACGTCTTCACGAACAGACGCACCGTAAAGGAAAACTCGCTAATCTCGCCCATTGAAGCTCCTCAGCGGGGAACCATCACGGTCCGACCGCCCGGAATGATGGTGGCGGTGAACGGCGTCGTGCCCACGACATCCCCGTCGGACTCGACGGGCTGCGGGGTGTCGCACTCGACGCGCACCTCGCGGCCGCGCAGGCGCCTTACCTGGTCGGTCTCTCTGACCTTCTGCCGCATCAGTTGCATCACCAGCGCAGCAGACTCCAGGAGTCCGTGCGCTTTGAGAATGAAGGTGTCGAAATGGCCGTCGTCGAGGGCAACCTCGTGTCCCAAGCTCAAGATGCCCGGCATGATCTCGCGGCAATTCGCGACCAAAACCGATGCCGCATCGAGCTCCGAGCACGATCCGTCGATAGTGACTCGAAAGGGGATCGGTCGGATGCTCGGCGCTGTCCGCATCACGTAGGAAACGTAGGCTGCCCGACCCCAGCGGCGCTTGGCCTCTCCGCTGGTGCCCGACATGAGCTCAGCATCGTAGCCTGCTCCGGCACCCACCGCAAAATACTTCGTGACCTCGTCGGTCTCGAGCCGACCGATGTCGATGGTGCGCGGCCGCCCCTCCACTATGACCCGGGCTGCCTTACCGGGATTATTCGGTATGCGCAGGTTACCCGCGAGGAGGTTCGCCGTTCCCCCAGGGATCACCGCCAGGGGGATGTCCGCATCAACGAGGCCCTCGAGAGCCTCCATCACGGTCCCATCACCGCCGAATGTTGCCACAACGTCAGCCCCCTCCCGGGTGGCCTCCCGGCAGAGCTCAACCGCGTCTCCGGGACCGGAAGTTTTCATGACCGTGAGGTCACAGCCCGCCCTCTCCAAGACCTCGACGATCGCCTGGGAGCTGCGCTCGCTGGCCCTGGCGGCGGCAGGGTTGGATATGAGGAAGATCTTCTTCATCGTGCCGTCTAATGCTCCTCTTTGAGCACGGGCAGCAGGGGCACGCGCAGGGCTGTCAGCACCGAGGCAACGCTGGAGAGCATCCCCACGAAAAGCACCAGGGCGAGCGTGAGAAGGAGCGAGCCTAGCGGCAACTGTAGATCGCCGCCAAGATATCGCGGGGCGACGGCGATCAGGGCCGACAGGCTGCCGATCAGGGTGCCGACCACGAGCAAGAAGGCGTTTTCCGCCAGCACCATGGCAGTCAATGAGGAGCGCCGGTAGCCGCAGGCACGCAGTGTGGCCAATTCGCCGCGCCGCTCGATGATGTTGCGCACCAGCACGATGCCGAGCCCCACCGTTCCGAGCAGCAGCCCGAGGCCGCCGAGCATCTGGAAGGTCGACAGATAGGTGTTCTGAACGACCAGGAAACCGGCGACCCTCTCCGCGGTGAGCGTTGTGTCGAAGCCGAACTCGCTGAGATTGCTCTCCAGGAGCTGAGCGATGGTCTCCACCCCCAGTTCCGGTGATTCCGGCACATCGATCAAGAAGGTCAAATAGCCGCTCTGGTTGGGGAAGTAACGCAGGAAATTGTCTTCGGAGATCAGGAGCTCGCTCTGGAAGATGCTCTCCGAGAGCGTGCCCACGATGCGCAGCCGCAGCGGCTGTCCGAGCTCGTCCTCCATGACCAGATCTTTCCCAAGGCCGAGCTTGAGGATCCACTGCACCGAGGCCGCATCGCCAAAGGCCGGAATGACGCCCGGCTCGAGCTCCATCTCCAGCAACTCCCAGGGGTTCGCCTCGTCGGAGATAGTGGCGGCGAATTCGAATCCACCCCGTTCGATTTGTGCCGGCGGCACTCCGAGGATTCCAGGCCGCTGCGGCCGGTAGAGGTTCAGGCAGCTCGCATCGTCTCCGGGTAAGAGGCGGAGGGCCATGATCTCCACGCCCTCGAAATCCTGATCGTCCGGGAAGCCCAAGTCGTAGCGGGCCTCAGCGCTGTTCAGGTCGTAGTGCAGGGGCACGTCGGAGGTCGCGATGAGCTCGTACCCGCCGCCGCCGGCCTCGATCGTGCGTTCTTCCGACGCCGGGTCACGTCGATTGGCAGCCACCGCCACGATAACAAACGACGCGCAGGCAACGAGCGCGACGCTGAGAATGCTGCGGCCCGGATTCCAAGAGCTGTTGCGCGCCGCCATTCCCACGAGGGCCGCGGCGCCGGGCCGCGGTAGGCCACCGCGCATGCCGCGGCACCAGATGGCGAACCAGCTCAACCCGGCGATGAGCAACAGCACGGCGATGCTCATGGAAATCGCCACGGAAGTCGTCGTGCCGCTGATCGCGGAGAAAGCGAAGAGCCCCAGGGCAAGTCCGCTGCAGCCACCGGCGATCCCCAGCGTGAACCTGCCCAGCCCGCGCCGTCGAGCGAGGGCGGTGAAGAATGAGCCGGCGAGCAACGAGGTGGCGGGGACGCGGCCGAGCTTGCGCACCGTCCACCAAATCGATGCCAGCACGACGAGAACCGAGATCAGCCAGCCGAGGATCAAGCTCAGCGGGGTCACATGAAGAAACAGAAGCGGGGATCCGACTGCAGGAAGCCACAGAGTGCGCAGTCCGACCATCATCAACCAGCCGTAGGCAACCCCACCGAGCAGGCCGAACAAGGAACCGACCGCGGCGAGCACCACGCCTTCCCCGAGAAGCTGTCGCCGCACCCGGCGGACCCTGAAGCCGATTGCCAGGCGCACGCCGACCTCGCGGGCGCGCTGTTCGACACCGAGGCTGAATAACAGTCCGACGAGTAGCGCCGACGAGATGATCAGAAAGAAGCTGAAGCCGATGAACAAGCCGCCGAAGTCGGTTGCCCCGGACGCCGCGCTCAGTCCGTCCTCTCGCACGGTCAGGAGACTGAAGCCGAGCTCCTGCAGGTTGACCCGGGCCAGGAGCAGGCGGGCGAAGCGGCCTTCGAATGCCTGTGCCGACTCGCGGGTGCGCTGCTCCAATCGCATCGAAGTGGTGCTGCCGAAGCGGGTGCTCCAAAGGCGTCGTGCTGTCTCCTCGGCAACGAAGGCCTTCGGGGT
>JAUWTE010000432.1 GCA_030609765.1 Acidobacteriota bacterium | reverse complement strand
CGGCTTGACCCACAGGGCGCAATCCTCGCCCGCGGGCTCGATCGACCATCCGGCGAGCTGATCCTCGAGTCGTCCCTGGCGCAGGTCCTCGAAGAAGTGGCTGCCTTGTGCTTCGGCCAGAAACAGGGCGAGAAGGGTGTCCTTCAGCTCGGGATCATCGCCACCCTCGCCACATCGACGCGCCAGCCCCGTCAGGTTACGGAGGCCGTGGCGCAGTGCGACCGCGACATCGTAGCCGCGGTAGACGTGCACGTGTGTGTCCGCAACGATCAGCATCCCGAAACCTCGCTCAGCGACGCACCATCTTCAACACGACAGGGGATCCCATCAAGCTGGTCAACCCGATGGCACGCAGTCCCCACTCCTTGAACGACGAGAAGCCCGGGGAGCCGACCAACCGATGAAACGCCATCGGCAGGAAGAACTGGGGGTACCTGTCGCCGCGCTCGAATCCCGACGCGGCGAAAGCAGCCAGCAACTCGGATTCCTTGTAGCACGTGAACGGTCGCGTGTTCTCCTCGATCCGCTTCTTGAGCTTGAACAGCTGCGGCGCGATGTAGTTGAAGCTCCGAACGGAGGAGAAATCGACGATCACGGCGCCATCCGCAACCCGTGACAGCTCGGCTACCAGCTCCCTCCAGCGCGTCACATGCGTGAGTAGCCGGTAACTGAGGACGATATCGAAGGAGCGATCCTCGAACGGTAGAGCCAGGTGATTGGCCACCTCGAATGCGCACTGGCCATTCCCCAGATACGGTTCGAGACGGCGCCCGCAGCTGTCCGCGCTGCCGGTAACCGTCACGTCGAAGCCGTTGCGCACCAAGTATGGCGTGAGCTGGCCATGGCCTCCGCCGACGTCGAGCACGCTGGCCCCGGGGTAGTCGGCGAGCATGCGGGCCGTGGCGTTTTCCTGAACTTGCAGGAGCCAGGCACCGATCGCGCCGGAAAACCTGGTGGCGTAGTCGTCTGAGGCGGTTTCGATATCGGCGGTCTCCGGAAAACCGCCCGCGGTCTCCGCATGGCGCCCTGCCGCCCCCGAGTCTGCCGCTCCTGCCGCGTTGTTCTGCTCCATCGGGCTAGTATACCCCCGTACGCGCCGCTTATTGCCCGCCGAAATGGGGGCAAGTAGTATGGCCAGATGTGCGGCATCGCTGGGGTCATCGAGCCCCCCTATCATGGCGCCGCCTCGAGTACCGTGCTCGAGGCGATGTGTCGGGTCATCCGTCATCGGGGTCCTGACGCCAGCGGTATCCATATCGACGACCGTGTCGGCCTCGGCAGCCAGCGTCTCGCCATCATCGACCTGGCAGACGGCAACCAGCCGATCTGCAACGAGGACGGCTCGATTTGGGTGGTGCAGAACGGCGAGATCTACAACCACGTCGCCGTGCGTCGTGAGCTCGAGAAACGTGGCCATCGCTTCCGCACCAGTCACGCGGACACCGAGGTTCTCGTGCACGCCTACGAAGAATGGGGCGAGAGCTTCGCGGAGCATCTCGAGGGCATGTTCGCCATCGCGGTCTGGGACGCCCGCGCGCAACAGCTCGTTCTGGTCAGAGACAGGATCGGTATCAAGCCCCTCTACTTCTGCTGGCGGAACGGCCGCCTGATCTTCGCTTCGGAGATCAAGGCCATCCTCGAGCACCCCGCCGCCGAGCGCGGCATCGACCCGCAGTCGGTCTACGACTACCTGGGATGGGAGTTCGTGCCCGGGCCGGCAACGATGTACCGAGACATCAAGAAGCTCATGCCGGGGCATCTGCTGGTGTGGAAGAACGAATCGATCGGCGTCCACCAGTGGTGGGACATCAGCTACGAGCCTGTGGAGGCGAGCACAGAGGAGTACGAGAGGCGCATCAGGGATGGCCTGCGCGAGTCGGTCGGCAAGCGCCTCATGTCCGATGTGCCGCTCGGGGTGTTTCTGTCGGGCGGCATGGACTCGACCGCCGTGCTCGCCCAAGTCGCCGAGCTCACCACCGAAAAGATCCGCACCTTCACGATCGGCTATGCCGATCCCAGCTTCAGCGAGCTCGAGTACGCCCACTACGCCGCCAAGCATTACGGTACCGAGCACCGCGACGTCATCATCGAGCCGATCACGCCCGACCTCATCGAGCGCTGCGTCTGGCACCTCGACGAGCCCATGACGGATCTGTCGGCCATGCCGCTCTATCTTCTCTGCAATGCGGCTCGGGAGGATGTGGCCGTTTGCCTTTCGGGCGAAGGCGGTGATGAGGTGTTCGTCGGATACGACCGCTACGTTGCCAGCAAGATCGACCGCTATTGGAGCGTCGTTCCGTCCTTCTTACGGCGTGGGCTAATCGAGCCTCTGGTCGATCGACTGCCTGATCAGCGGCAGAAGAAGGGGGCCATCAACATGCTCAAGCGCTTCATGCAGGGATCGGCCAAGCCCGCCGAGGCCGGCGCGATGCGATGGCAGTACTTCTCCAGCGCCGAGCAGGACGCCCTGCTGTTCAACGAGAGATTCCGCACCCAGATCCAGACGGACCCCTTCGGCCCGATGCTGCGCGCCCTCGAGGGCAAGAACTTTCCGACACAGCTCGACCGCGAGCTCTACACGGACCTGCGATTCACCATGCCCGACTCGGTGCTCATGAAGGTCGACAAGATGTCGATGGCGAGCTCGCTCGAGGTGCGAGTACCGTTCCTCGACCATCACCTCGTCGAATACGCCGCCACCCTGCCCGCGTCGGTGAGGTTTCCCCGCCTCGATCGCCGCGCGATCTACAGGTCGGCGGTCGCCCCACTGCTGCCGGAGAAGATCCTCAAGCGCGGCAAGCAGGGATACAGCCTGCCGATCAAGAACTGGCTACGTGAAGACCTCAAGGACTGGATGATCGGGCTGTTCAATGAGTCCGACCTGATCCGCGAGTATCTGTGCCGTGAGTACATCGATCGCATGATCGGAGAGCACATGGCAATGACCCACAACCACAATCACACGCTTTGGGCTCTCATCAACCTCGAGCTCTGGCACCGCGTATATATTCGCCAGGAAGCGCCGACCTTCGTCACATGAGCACACGAACCCGGCTCGCCGCCCGCATCGCCCTGAGCATCGGGCTGCTGCTGCTGATCTTTCTGTTCGTCGACCTCGGCGAAATGGTCACTCGACTGCGCGCCGTCGATCCTTGGCTCTTCCTCGTGTTGCTCGCGCTGCTCACCGCGGATCGCTTTCTGATGGCGTTCAAGTGGCTGCTGCTGGTGCGCGTGCAGGAGCTCCGGCTGACCTTTCCCCAGGCTCTGCGCGCCTACTACATCAGCTCCTTCGCGGGCATGTTCCTGCCCATGACGGTGGGGGCCGACATCATCCGTGCGATGGCGGTCCGGCGCGCCGGCAGCACGCCGAGAATCCTCGCCACCATTGCCCTCGAGCGCGGGCTGGGTGCCGTTTCGCAGATCCTGCTGGCAGCGCTCAGCCTGTCGATGATCATCGTGCTCGGCCTCGACCTGGGGGTCTCGAACCTCCAACTGGCTGTCATTATCACTTTCCTGCTCGTGATTCTGCTGGCCAGCTTGCCCTTCTCGTTCTGGCTCGCGGAACGCGTGGCGCGGGCCCTCGAAACTCGTGGCTCGCTGGCGCGCAAGGCGGCCGAGCTTGCCGACGCGTACGCCGAGTCGCGCCATCATCGGCGCGTTATCTGGACCT